>URWK01000001.1 GCA_900551505.1 uncultured Ruminococcus sp.
ACCACACACCACCCCACACCCGCCGCCGCCAGGTACCTGGGCCGGCCCCGGCCGGGGCCCGCCCCCCCGGCGGGGGGGGGGGGCCCCCCCCGCCCCGAATTATTTAAGATTTAAGGTCAAACAGTAGGTTTAATATTCCATACATTTTCAGCATAGTCCGCAATGGTGCGGTCAGAACTGAATTTACCTGCATTGCACATATTGAGCCAGCACTTTTCCGCAAAGGCTGTCTTGTCATTGTAATCTGCATTGCATTTGAGTTTTGCGTCAACATAGCTTTCGAGGTCGCCGAGAAGATAGTAATTGTCAGGTGAATGCCAGCTTGCACCGTCAAGCAGAGAGAAATAAAGTTCTCTGAAAACGCCCGTTCCGCCGTCTGAAACAGTGCCGTCAATGAGAGTGCTTACAACACGTCTGATTTTTTCGTTTTCTGCGAAAATCTTTCTGCTGTCGTAAGAAGGCATAATTTTTTCGAGGTCTTCAACCCTTGCACCAAAGATATAATTGTTTTCTTCGCCTGCTTCCTGAACGATTTCAATGTTCGCACCGTCATAAGTTCCGAGAGTTACAGCACCGTTAAGCATAAGTTTCATGTTGCCTGTTCCGGAAGCCTCCGTGCCGGCTGTAGAAATCTGTTCGGAAACGTCAGCACCTGCAACAAGTTTTTCAGCATAGGAAACATTGTAATTAGGAACGAACACAACTTTGATGAGCTTGCTTACTTCTTCATCATTTTCGATAAGTTTCGCAATTTCGTTGATGTACTTGATAATGCCCTTTGCACGTCTGTAACCCGGAGCGGACTTAGCACCGAAAATAAACGTTGTCGGAGTGAAATTCTTGATAGAACCGTCCTTTATGCCGAAGTAGATATAGAGAATTGAGAAAGCATTGAGCAACTGTCTTTTGTATTCGTGCAAACGCTTAATCTGGATATCGAAAATGAAATCAGGCGAAATTTCAATGCCGTCCTTCTTCATGTAGTCGCAGAGCTGAACTTTTTTGGTGTGTTTGATTTCCGTGAATTTAGCAATTATATCAGGGTTTTTAGCGAGCGGTTCAAGTTTCTTGAGTTCGCTGAGGTCTGTAATCCAGTTGTCATTGCCGAGAAGTTCGGTAACGTATGAAGAAAGTTCCTTATTGCAGAGTGCAAACCAGCGCCTTTGGGTAATACCGTTTGTTTCGTTAAGGAAACGTTCTGGGTATACGGAATACCAGTCTGCAAGTACAGAATCCTTGAGAATCTGTGTGTGAATTTCCGCAACGCCGTTTGTGTGTGATGAGCAGTAAACAGCCATATGAGCCATGTGTACAAGGTTTCCGATAATTATTTTCATAGATGAAAGCTTGTTCTTGTCAATGCCCTTTACATACATATCCGAAACGAATTTTTCGTTAATCATGATTATAATTTCATAAATTCTTGGGAGGAGTTCTTCAACAAGACTGCATTCCCACTTTTCGAGGGCTTCCGGCATAACGGTATGGTTTGTGTATGAGAAAACTTTCTGAGCGATTGAAAAAGCCTTGTCAAAGCTCATGCCCTCATTGTCTGTAAGGAGTCTGATTAATTCAGGGATAGAGATTACAGGGTGAGTATCATTAAGCTGGATTGCAACGTAATCTGCAAGGTTTTCAAGTGTTCCGTATTTTGCCTTATGCTTTTTGAGTATATCGGCAAGTGACGCACTACAGAAGAAATATTGCTGTTTAAGTCTGAGTTTCTTACCTTCTCTGGTGTCGTCATTCGGATAGAGAACTCTTGAAATGTCTTCCGCAAAAATCTTTTCCTTGCTTGCTTCAAGGTAGTTCTGGTTATTGAATGTTTCAAAGTCAAATTCATTTACAGGTTCAGACTGCCACAGTCTGAGAGTGCCTATATTTGAAGTCTTGCAACCGATAACCGGAATATCATAAGGAACTGCGAGAACAGTCTGACCATTGAATTTAACTTCAACGGCATCACTTTCACATCTCTTTGACCAGACATCGCCGTATTTTGTCCAGTTGTCAGCGGTTTCGTACTGGAAGCCGTCTTTAATTGACTGCTTGAAAAGACCGTATTTATATCTTATACCATATCCGTCAAGAGGAAGGCTGAGAGTTGAAGCACTGTCGAGGAAGCAGGCTGCAAGTCTTCCGAGACCGCCGTTTCCGAGTGCGGCATCTTCGATTTCTTCGAGGTCTGAAAGCTTTACGCCGCATTCATTCAAGGCACTTTCTACTTCGTCATAAATTCCGAGGCAGAGAATATTGTTGTATACGGCACGACCTACGAGAAATTCCATTGAGAAGTAACAGGCACGTCTTGTGGAAAGGTGTTTTTCCCTGCTGTCGTTCCAGTTGTCAGCGAGCATTTCCATAACCACTTCACCAAGGGCATTGTGAATTTGCTGAGGTGTTGCGTTCTTTGGCTCAATGCCGAGTTTTGATTTGAAATCCGAGATAAATTTTGTTTTATCCATCTGAAATCTCCTTTATCTGTTATATAATTTATTAAGAGCAGTGATTTTCTTTACGAGTTTCGGAGAAAAATCACTTTCCTTAGCTCTCCAAAGCCAGTTAGTGCCGAGAGTTGAAGGAACATTCATTCTTCCCTCTGAGCCGATTTCGAGAAAATCCTGCATCTGAGCTACCGCAGTTTCGGCACAGCTACTCCATGCCAGACGAATTAAAGCCCAGGGAATGTCTTTTCTCTTGACAACTCTGAGATAATCCTTGCAGAAAGCAAGCGATTTCTTGTTAAGAGAGTTAGCCCAGCCTTTAGCGGTGTCATTGTCATGAGTACCCGTGTAAACTATGCAATTTGAAGTCTTGAAATTGTGCGGAAGATATTCACTTGAAGAATCACCGTCAAAGCCGAATTCGAGGACTTTCATACCCGGGAAACCTGTCTTGCCGAGCATCTCGTAAACTTCAGGGGTGAGAAAACCGAGGTCTTCGGCAATGATATTGAGTTTGCCGAGTTTTTTCTCAAGCGTTTTAAACAATTCATAATCAGGACCTTTAAGCCATTCGCCTTCTATGGCGTTTTCGTTTCCGTAAGGAATAGAGTAGAAGCTTTCAAAACCTCTGAAATGGTCGATTCTTACGATATCATAGATGCGTGTGGCGAAAGCGGTTCTCTTTGTCCACCATTCAAAATCGGTTTCCTTGTGTTTCTTCCAGTCGTAGAGGGGGTTTCCCCAGAGCTGTCCGAGTTCGGAAAATACATCGGGCGGACAACCTGCAACTGAAGTAGGGATTTTGTTCTTGTCGAGCATGAAAAGTTCAGGTTGTGACCAGACTTCAACGCTGTCATAGGCAACATAAATCGGAATGTCGCCGATAATCTGAATGCCCTTGTCATTTGCGTATTTTTTGAGGTTGAACCACTGCTTGAAGAATTTGTACTGAATGAACTTAAAAAATTCAATGTCCTTGGCAAGTTCGGATTTAGCTTTTTCAAGAGCCTTTTTTTCTCTCATCGCAAGTTTCTTATCCCACTCATACCAAGGTTTCCCGTCATTCTTGAATTTCAGAGCCATGAAGAGTGCATAGTCATCAAGCCAGTAGGCATTTTCTTCAACGAACTTGTGGTAGATTGCGGACAATTCGTGTCTGTAACTCTTGTAAGCCTGTTTGAGAACTTTGAAGCAGTTGTTATAAATCTTGCTGTAGTTAACTTCCCTGTCGTTATCCTGCCAGTCAAGTCCTGAGTAATCGGATTTTTTAAGCAGACCTTCCTGTTTCAGAATATCGAAGTCGATAAAGTATGGATTTCCTGCGAATACGGAAAACGATTGATAAGGAGAATCGCCGAAGCTTGTAGGAGAAAGCGGAAGTATCTGCCAGCACTTTATCCCACACTCTGAAAGAAAGTCAACAAAATCATATGCACTCTTGCCCATCTTGCCTATGCCATAAGCGGACGGAAGACTTGAGATATGCATAAGTATACAACTTTTACCCATAAAAATCTTACCTTTCTTAAATTATGTGATTACATAAGAATAAATTCCCCACCATTTCAGATAATAATGAAAAAAGGGGTGAGAATTATAGAAAACATATATTCAGGAGAAAGAACATTCCTGTTTCTGTTCGGATATTTTCTTTACGGACTTATAGAGATAATGTGGAGAGGCTATACACATTGGACAATGGCGGTAACAGGGGGGATATGCCTTGTGATAATCTTTGAGATTTCAGTGAGGTTTTCGGGATTACCGCTCTGGAAGAAGTGTTTTTTCGGAAGCCTTGCGATAACGGCAATAGAATTTTTAATAGGTATTGTCGTAAATCTTGTTCTGGGGTGGAATGTATGGGACTATACCGATGAGCCTTTTAATATTCTGGGTCAGATTTGTCCGTTATTTTCTCTGATGTGGTTTTTGTTGTGTATACCTGCGAATTTTATTTGCAGGTATATTCACAGGAAGTTTGTTTCTGAAGATATTATAACAGAATCTTATTAAGTTGTAAACTGGTTTATTTTTAAAGTCAGTGTGCAGTCCTTCTTGCCGGGGGGGGGGGGGGGGTTTTTTTTTTTTTTTATAAAAAAAAAAAAACCGCCCCGCCGAGAAAAAAAAAAAAAACAAAAAAAAAAAGAAGGGAGTTTTTTTTATTTTATTTTTTTTTTTTTTTTTTTTTTTTTTTTTTTTTTTTTTGTGGTTTTGGTTTTGTGGGGGGTGGGTTTATTTTTATTATTTTCTTAAAAAAAACCTCCCCCCCCCCCCGGAGCTTCCCGTAAAAAAAGACAGCCCGGAAAATCAGGCTGTCTTTTGTGATTTAATTTTCAGAATTTTTACTGTCATCAATAACGGGTTCGGTTTTTTCGAGATTTACCGCAACGGATTCGGACTTTTCAGAATCATCATTGAAGATTTCTTCGCCGACTTTGTTATTCATAATATCATAGAACAATTCGCCGTCTATTTTCTCATGTATCATAAGATACTTTGCGAGGAAGTGAAGTTTATCAATATGAGTTTCGAGAATATCTTTAGCCTTTTCGTAAGCTTCGTCAATGAGTTCACGCATTTCGGAATCAATTTCGGCAGCTACGTTTTCGGAATAATTGCGTGAGCTGTTGAAATCTCTGCCAAGGAATACTTCACTCTGGTCATTGCCGTATACAAGAGGACCGAGTTTTTCGCTGAAACCGTACTTTGTAACCATGCTTCTTGCGATGGAAGTAGCTCTTTCAATGTCATTTGACGCACCGGTAGAAATATCATCGAGTATAATTTTTTCTGCAACTCTGCCACCAAGCAGTGTAATAATATTTTCTTTCATCTCGTGTTTACTTACGAAAGATTTATCATGTTCCGGAAGTGACATTGTGTAACCGCCTGCCATGCCTCTCGGGATAATTGAAACCTGATGAACTTTGTCTTGTGAAGGGCAGTAGAAAGTACATATTGCGTGACCGCTTTCGTGGTAAGCGGTAAGGCGTTTTTCCTTATCGGAAACAACTCTTGATTTCTTTTCAGGGCCTGCGATAACTTTAATAGTAGCTTCTTCGATGTCTTCCTTTGTAATGGCTTTTCTGTTCTGTCTTGCGGCGAGCAGGGAAGCCTCATTTACAAGGTTTTCGAGGTCTGCACCTGTGAAACCTACAGTAGTCTGAGCAATTGTTCTGAGTGAAACGTCCGGGCCGATAGGTTTGTTTCTGGTGTGGACTTTAAGGATTTCTTCACGACCCTTTACATCAGGATAGCCGACAACAATTTGTCTGTCGAAACGTCCCGGTCTGAGAAGTGCGGGGTCAAGAATATCTCGTCTGTTTGTAGCGGCGATAACAATAACGCTTTCATTACCGGTAAAGCCGTCCATTTCAACAAGTAACTGGTTAAGAGTCTGCTCACGTTCATCATGACCGCCTCCCAGCCCTGCACCTCTCTGACGACCTACGGCATCAATTTCGTCAATGAAAATGATGGCAGGGGCATTTTTCTTAGCCTGCTCGAAAAGGTCACGAACTCTTGAAGCTCCGACACCTACGAACATTTCCACGAAGTCAGAACCTGAAATCGGGAAGAACGGACAGCCTGCTTCACCTGCAACGGCTCTTGCAAGCAATGTTTTACCTGTTCCCGGAGGGCCGAGCAGAAGCACACCTTTCGGGATTCTTGCACCGATGTCCTCGTACTTGCGGGGATTTTTAAGGAAGTCAACGATTTCCTGCAATTCGTGTTTTTCTTCGTCAGCACCCGCAACGTCTGCGAAAGTAGCTTTTTTACCTTGCTGAACCTGAGATTTTATATTTGCCTTTCCGAAAGAAGTATATTTTCCGCCTCCGCCGGTCTGTTTAATCATGTAGAAGAAAAGAACTATACCCATTACAAGCAGAAGCAATGTAGGGACAACCGTTAAAATCCATGAACTGTCCTTTGCCTTGTAATAGTCAAGTTTAAGCGGATTGTCCGGGTGAAGCTTGTTGTATTCAGTCCTGTAATTTTCGTCATTGGCGTTTATATCGTCAAGAAACAGGCTTATACTCGGAAGGTCATAGGAAATTTCCTTATCTTCACCGTCTACTTTCATTACAAGCTCATTAGTACCGAAATCAATGGTGTATTCAGATACTTTGTACTCGTCAAAATACTGAATAATCTGAGAGTAGGTATAAGCTTCCGATTGCTGAGAGAGCATTGGCGTAAAAAGCATGAGCATACCGACAAAGACTAATGCGATAATTCCGTATACCAATGCACCTTTATTTTTTTTTGGTGGCAATATATTCACTCCTATCTTTTGTCTATGTATTTTTTATAACATATCCTCGGTTAAAAATCCTACATACGACAGATTTCTGTATTTTTCTGCGTAATCCAGACCATAACCGACAACAAAGAGGTCGTCAATCTGAAAGCCCGTATAATCAGGAGTAAAATCGACAACTCTTTTCTGTGGTTTGTCAAGCAGAGTACAGACTTTAAGGGACTTAGGGTTACGGCTTCTGAGCATACGGCAGACTTTCGAGAGAGTAATACCGCTGTCAATAATATCCTCAACAATAAGCACATCATAATTTTCAATGTCTATTGTAAGGTCCTTTACTATACTTACATTGCCCGAAGAAACTGTACTGTTATTATAGCTTGAAACGCACATAAAGTCAATTTTACAGTTGCAGGCGGTTATTTTTCTCATAAGGTCGCAGAGAAAAACTACAGAGCCTTTCAGAATTGCGACAAGGAGCAGGTTTTTGTCTTTATAGTCCTTGCTAATCTGTTCACCAAGCTGACAAGCACGTTCGTAAAGTTTTTCTTCTGAAATCAGTACGGGAATAGTATTCATTTTAAAATAATCACCTTTCTTTGTTTTCAAAGCTGACAGCGATTACATTTGAGGAATTGCGGTCAGCTTTTACACGGTCTGCGACACCGAAATTCTCGGCAAAGACAATTCCGAGAGAATCGGCAATAAAACAAAGTCCGTTACGCTTTCCGGCAGGCACTGAAGAATTAATCAGTTTCTTGACGGAGGAAGTGAAATTCCTGTTACGCAAGCGGATTTTGTCGCCGAAAATGCGGGTTCTTATGACAACCTCACCTTGTATTTTATCACAGTCTATAAGCGAATTTGCAAACTTTGTGTTAATAATTTCATTGATATGGTCTGAACGGGAAAAATCATAATCCGAAAGAATACAATGCTTTGTGCCGTAAAGCAGAATATCACTTGCTACGAGTTTTTCGAGGGTAAAGCGAAATTCAACGGGTTTTTCGGTTCGGAGTATATAGAAGCGGTCATTTTCGGAGATAAGAAAAGTATCTTTCAGGATATTTATTTTTCCGCCGTTCATGAGTATGTTGTCAGCAGACAAGATTTTTTCGGAACTTACGGGAAGACCGTTTTCCGAAAAAAACATTGCAAGACACCTTGAACGCAAAGCACTGTGAAATTTAGAAAGCCCCACAAGGCTATTATCTGCTTTAAGGCATTTTTTATAAGTGTTTTCCGCCTCCGTTTTCAGAAAATCATTTTCCGAACGCAATACAGAAATATTTTCGCTGAGAGTGTGCAGAAATGAAGGGTTAATCTGTTCAAGGTACGGAATAACATTGTGGCGGATTTTATTTCTGGTGTAGTCATCGGAAAGGTTCGTGCTGTCAACCACCCATTCAAACCCCGAAAGTTTGAGGAATTGTTCGATTTCATGTTTTTCAGCCTCTATAAGAGGTCTGACAATATTTTTTCTTACAGGAGGAATACCGAGCAGACCTGAAAGGGCAGCCCCCCTTGTGAGATTAAAAATAACCGTTTCGGCATTGTCGGAAAGATTGTGAGCGGTAGCGATTTTTGAGCCGTCCGCATATTTTTCAAACAATTCGTATCTGAGGTTTCTTGCACCTTCTTCAACCGAAACGCCCTTGTTTCTGCAATAGGAAATTACATTGAGCCTTTCCGAAAAGAATTTTATTTTGTATTTTTCGCAAAGCCTGCGACAGAAATTTTCATCCCGGTCGCTTTCTTCGCCACGGATACAGTGATTGAGATGAAAGGCGGAAACCTTGTAGCCGAGTTGCATAAGGCAAACAAGCAGGCAGACACTGTCAGAACCGCCCGAAAGTCCGACAAGTACATTTTCGCCTTTTTCGAGCATATCATATTTTTCAATTGTACTCTGTATTTTTTTTAGGAATTTCTCTGTCATATTGTTCTCCGTTTAGTCGGGTATTTTCTCAAGGTCTGAGAATCTTGTGTGAGTGCCGTCCCATCTCAATTCGGCAGTACCTGTTTCACCATGTCTGTTCTTGGCAATTATACATTCACTCCTGGCATGGTCTTCTATTTCCTTGTTGTAGTAAGATTCACGATAGAGTAACATTACAATATCGGCATCCTGTTCAATAGTACCTGAATCTCTGAGGTCTGAAATTACCGGTCGCTTATCGTTTTTGCCTTCTGGGTTTCTTGAAAGCTGTGAAAGGAGAATTACAGGCACATCGAGTTCTTTCGCCATAATTTTTACCTGACGTGTGATTTCTCCGACTGCAACGGCTCTGTTGTCTGTTCTTATGGTTGAAGACATAAGTTGAAGATAGTCGATTATTACAAGCCCGAGATTATGCATTTTCTTTAATTTAGCTTTCATCTGCGGAACGGTAATTCCGCCCGAATCATCAATATATATCGGGAGTTTCTTGAGAACGGTTGCGGAACTTCCGACCTTATCCCAGTCATCGAATGAAAGATTGCCGACACGGAATTTCTGACTTTCAACGAGAGAATGGCTTGAAAGCAGACGTGAAACAATTTGTTCTTTTGACATTTCGATAGAGAAGAAAGCGACATTTTTTTGTGGGTTTGTTTTTGCGACATACATCATTATATTTATTGCGAAAGAAGTTTTACCCATACCCGGTCTTGCACCGATAATTATAAGGTCACTTTTATTAAGTCCTGTTGTAAGCCGGTCAACATATGTAAAACCGCTTTTAAGTCCGAGATATAATTCTTTGTCAGGGCCGTCTATTTTTGAAATATGGTCAACCACATCAAATACAATATCATATATCGGTGTAAGTTTCTGTTCATCTCTGCCTTTCTGTAGGGATGCTATTTTGTCTTCCACGGAATTTAATATTTCATCGGAATCCCTTCCGCCTTCCGCTATTTCCGTTTCTATGAACTGCGAAATATCAAGCAGTTTTCTCAGACGGAATTTATCTTTTACGATTTTGCAGTGAGTGGGCAGAGTGTCAAGTGTTATAAATTTATCTGAAAGCAGTCTGACATATTCACGGCATTCGGTAAGTGAATCAAACAGACCTTCCGAAAATATATTTTGTGCGACAATAACCAAATCAATATAGGAACTTTCTACAATTATTCTGTTCAGGACGGAAAATATGGATTCATGTTTGTCCAGAGAAAACATATCCTTAGTGATTCCCTGAGCTGACAGAATAGGCATTGCATCATCGCCTTTTATAAGTAAAGCTCCGAGAATACATTGTTCTGCCTCTATATCCGAAAGACTGTCTTCAAGTCTGCTGTTAAGATTGGTATCCATTAAAAATTTACCTCCTTTTCGGGTAAACGGTCAAAAGGGGAATAAGGGCGAACCTTGTGAAAGTTCGCCCTGTCGGATATTCTGTTAGTAAGGTTTGTTAAGCTTCGGTAACGTCAACCGTTACAGAAGCATTGATACCTGTGTAAAGACGTATGTCAGCTTCAAAAGTACCGAAAGACTTGATTTCGGATTTGAGAGAAATCTTTTTCTTTTCAATCTTTTTGCCAAGCTGTTCTTCAATGGCATCTGCAACGTTTGAAGCGGTAACAGCTCCGAAAAGTTTATCACCTGCACCGGCTTTAGCCTTTACGACAACTTTCTTGCCGTTGATTGCATCGGCGATTTCCTGAGCATTCTGTTTTTCCACAGCGGTCTTATGTTCTGCGGAAGACTTCTTTCCCGCAAGGTCGCTGAGATTTCTCGGAGTAGCTTCAAGTGCGAATCCCTTTGAAATTAAGAAGTTTCTTGCGTAACCGTCAGCAACTTCCTTAATATCTCCCTTTTTACCTGTACCTTTGACATCTTTCACGAGGATAACTTTCATAAAGTATCATTCCTTTCAAAAATATTTTATTTATTGTCACTTTCAGAGAAGTGTAATAAGTTGATTAATTTTGTATTGTTTCGAGGTAGTCGTCAATTGCGTGTATAAGCGACTGTTTGGCATCTGTGATTGAAGTATCATAAAGTTGCGTTGCCGCCATTGTCTGATGACCTCCACCGCCGAGCCTTTCCATTATAAGCTGAACATTCATAGCACCCATTGAGCGGGCGGAAATGTTTATACAATTGTTTGTGCTGTAGATTACGAAAGAAGCGTCAACGTTTGTTATGTTAAGCAGTTCATCGGCTGACTGCGGAGCAACAACTCTTATATCATCGGAAGGATTATCGGTTGAAGCAATTGCACATCTGTTATAGACTTCGGCAGATGCGACAAGCTGGGCTTTTCTCTGGTAAGTTTCTATGGAGTTTGAGAAAAGTGACTTTACCGCAACCGTATCCGCACCCATTTTTCTTAAAAATGCCGCCGCTTCAAAGGTTCTTACGCCTGTTTTCATGATGAAATTCTTTGTGTCGAGCATGATTCCCGATAAAAGAGCTTCGGCATATGCAGAAGAAAGTTTGTTCGGATTAGGAAAGTATTGAATAAGCTCCGAAACCATTTCACACGCTGAAGATGCGTAAGGTTCATGATGAAAAATAACCGCATTGTCAATGAAATTCACGGTCTTTCTGTGATGGTCTATTACTATAACTTGTCTTGCACGTTCGTAAAGTTCACGGCTTTCGATAAAATCCTTGTTGTGAGTGTCCACGATGATAAGCAAGGTGTCTTCACTGATATTCATAAGAGCTTCGTCAACATCCATGAAAAGTTCCTTGCCCTCTGTTTCGATAAGGCGGTTTATGAGAGGCTTTGAAAGGTTCTTCACAGGGTCAACCACTACGAAAGCAGGCTTTCCGGTCTGCTTTATAGCACCTGCAAGCCCTGCGGCACTTCCGACAGAATCGAGGTCGCCGAAATGATGCCCCATGAGAAATACCTGTTCACTGTTTGAGATAAGTTCCTGCATAGCCGTTGCAATGATACGGGATTTAATTTTTGACTGCTTTTCGATACCCTTTGAAACACCGCCGAAGAACTGGAAGCCGTTTTCCGTTTTCACGGCAACCTGGTCGCCGCCTCTGCCAAGCGACATATCGAGAGCCTGTTTTGCGAAAACTTCACTTTCCGCAAGTGTATCTGCACCATGCCCCACGCCGATTGAAAGAGTTACACAAAGTCTTTCGCCTACAGTAATTTTCCTTGCCTCATCGAGAACCTTAAAGCGTTCCTCCATCATAGGAAGAAGATGTTGTTCCTCAACTATTGCAATAAATTTGTCATTTGAAACCTTGCGTAAAACGCCGTTGGTCTTACTCATAAATTCTTCAAGCAATTGTTCTATTGCCACAAGAACATGAGCCTTTTCGCTTTCCTTTACATTCTGCAAAAGGTCTTCAAAGTTGTCAATCATTATTATCATAAAGGAAGGGCGTGTGTTTTTGTATTCAGTTTCGAGCTGGAACAGTTCCGTAATATCTTCAAAGTAGCATATATACAGTTTAACATTGTCTTCATAGACTTTAGGCACACATTTTACTCTGTAATGTCTGCCGTTGTATTCTGTTTCTGTTTCGCCTTTCTTCATGAAGTCACGCCATTTTATTGAAGTCACGTCCTGAATAAGGCAACCGAATATATCGTAAGTCTTGTCGATAGCTTCGGAAAAAGCGGTATTGTACCAGACTACTTTACCGTCCTCGTCCATTATCACAACGGGAGCAGGCAGGCAGTAAAGGGCATGGCCGTCATTACGGCTTACAATATCATTGACTTCTGCGATGAACTGGTATATATTTTTCTGTGAATTGAAGATTTGAGAAATAAAAGCTATTGTTGCAGGAATAAGCAGTATGCACAGAAATACAAAAGCGGTGTTGCTGAAATGCAGGAGAGCAAAAGCCCCTATCCATGCAGTGAGTATAAAGAACCCCGCTGTTATTCTGAACGTAAAAAGTTTCTTGTCCTTCATTTTCGCCACCATTACTGAAAACTTTATTTATCTAAAAAATGTTGTGTCACATCTCCATTATTATAGGAAGTATCATAGGACTGCGTTTTGTTTTTGCATATATATATTCGCTGAGTACGTCACGCAATTTTGATTTAAGCGTGTTCCATTCACGGAGTTCGTAATTTGAACAGCGTTTCAGGGCAGTGGAAACAATCTGACGGGCTTCATCTATAAGTTCTTCGGATTCCCTGACATAAACGAAACCTCTTGAAATGATTTCAGGGCCTGAAATGACGTGAGTTTTTGACTTGTCGAGGGCAACCACAACAATTATTATGCCGTCCTGTGCAAGATGCTTTCTGTCACGGAGAACGATAGAACCGACATCACCAACCCCAAGTCCGTCAACAAGTGTTCTTCCGGCAGGGACTTGGCTGACAACGCCTAAGGTTTTTCCGTCTGTTTCAATTACGTTTCCGATTTCGCCGATAACAATGTTTTCTTCCGGAATGCCCATATCTACCGCAAGATGTGCGTGTTTTTTAAGGTGCTTGTATTCGCCGTGTACCGGAATGAAGAATTTAGGTTTGGTCATTGCGAGCATAAGTTTTAATTCTTCCTGACAAGCGTGACCGGAAACATGGACTTCATACATTTTTTCGTAAACGACTTCCGCACCGCATTTCATAAGTTCATTAACTACCTTAGTAACATACTTTTCATTGCCGGGTATCGGGGTAGCGGATATTATAATGAAGTCATGTGCGGTAATACTTACTTTCTTGTGGTCGTTCATGGCCATTCTGGTAAGTGCCGACATAGGTTCGCCCTGACTTCCCGTAGTGATAAGCACAATTTCTTCGTTCTTGTACTTATCAATGTCTTCGATATCAATCAGAATATCTTTCGGAAGTTTCAGATAACCGAGTTCAATAGCTGTATTCATTACATTAACCATACTTCTTCCGAATACGGCTATTTTTCTTCCGTACTTTTCGGCACAGTTCACAATCTGCTGTATACGGTGAATGTTTGATGAGAATGTAGCTATTATAATACGTTTTCCCTCTGCCTTGATGAAAAGATTATTGAAGGATTCGCCGACTGTTCTTTCAGTCTGGGTAAATCCCGGACGTTCGGCATTCGTGGAGTCTGCCATGAGGGCGAGTACGCCTTTTTTGCCGAGTTCGCAGAAACGGGCAAGGTTTATTATATCTCCGTTTATAGGTGTATAGTCAATCTTGAAGTCGCCTGTATGAACGATAGTTCCGACAGGTGTTGAGATTGCAACGCCGATAGAGTCGGGGATGGAATGGTTTACCCTGATGAATTCGACTTCCATACAGCCGAATTTTACTCTTTGTCTTGGGAGAGTGGCAATGAGCTTAACTTTATTCTGCATACCGTGTTCCACAAGTTTTGATTCCACAAGTGCGAGTGTAAGTTTTGTACCGTATACGGGAACGTTTATTTTCTTGAGAAAATAGGGAAGTCCTCCGATATGGTCTTCATGACCGTGGGTAAGCACAATTCCTTTAAGTCTTTCACGGTTGCGTTCAACATATGTGAAATCCGGAATTACAATATCGACACCGAGCATTTCCGAATCCGGAAAGGCAAGACCGCAGTCTATAATAAACATATCGTTTCCGCATTCAAAGACTGTCATGTTCTTTCCGATTTCGTTAAGTCCTCCGAGCGGGATAATTCTCAGAGGGCTGCTGATTTTTTTTGTATCTTTCCTCTGGTAACGCTGCGGTTTTGCAGGTTCATCGGAAGAAGCCGTTACAGCGGAGGGATTTTGTTTTTTATAGTTTCTTGAAGGGGCTTTACGTTCGCCCGTGTTAGTGCGTCTTTCGCTGTATTGATGGTTTTTAGGGGATTTCGGGGCTATCTTCTCGCCGAAATCGGACTGATTTTGTAAATCATTGTTATTCACTTTATAACCTCACTTTTCAATTGGATTTTCGTAAGGCTGTACATATTTCAAGGTTGTTATGATACAAAAGGCGATTTTCTGTTTTACTGTACTTTTACTTTTTAATATTCGCAAATAAAAAAATCCGTTCAAATCTATAAAATAAGAGAATAAATCGCATAGTTCACCTGAATGTGTATACCTTAGAATAGATTTATATATTAATCTGTATGGCGGACGATACTAATTCAATGCCGTACAGTTTCAATCCTGATAATAGTTCTTTGCTTAACCGATACATAATTATACATATCTCAATTATAATAAAAAACCCCCATGTTGTCAATACATTAAAATGTCAGAAGAGAGAACAGTCAAGTAATTTAGCCGTTCATCAATGTTTCAGAAAATTTTATTTTGAGTGGGACTTTTTTAAGACAATTCGGGGTAGAAAAAACATTGACTTGCTTTATAAAATATATTATAATAAGCACACAATAAAAATTCAGTAAAGGACGGTATAAATTTATGCAGGATAATACAGAAAGACTTGTAAGTGCGGTACAGGATTACCTCGATGAGCAGGAATACAATTACGACTTTGAAGATGACAATCAGGTTTTCAGACTTTCGATGTCACTCAAGAGCAAGCTTAACAATTGTCGTATCATTATCAGACCGAAAGAAGACGGCATAAACTTTACATATATTCTGGCTATCTCTGCCGATGACGATTCAAAGGCAGCTATTGCAGAATTTCTTACCAGAGCCAACTACGGTCTTGTTATCGGTAATTTCCAGATGGACTATTCAGACGGCGAAATCGGTTATAAGAACTTCATGTACACAGGCGAAGACGTTCCGATAAGTGAAGATATTGACAAGAACTTTGTAATACCGCTCATGATGCTTGAACGTTACGGCGACGGAATCCTCAAGACACTCGTAGGCTATCCGGCAGACAAAGCAGTTGAAGAATGTGAAGCAAAGTAAAAAATAATTTCAGTAAGGGAGGGCAACCTCCCTTATGTTATGATATAAGCACCTGTAATTCACAAAAAATTTACATAATAATTTTTGTACCCTATTGCATTGTGCGGTTTCGTGTGATATAATAAACAAGCTTAATGCAAATGATATGCGATGAAACAAAAGGTTGCTGACGGTTTGTCAGGTAATTTTTGTGGAGTATGTCCGATTTTAAAACCGGGCGGCTGTAATAAGAAACACGGTATGTGCTTTTTTCAAAATGCTTATGGCGTTGGGATAATTCTGTCACTGTGCGTCAAAGGGCATAAAGCATAAGTGTGTCATTCTGCCAACTCGGAAATTCAATAAATGATTTTCGGGTTTTTTTAATTTCCGCAGGTGATACAGTGTTAAACGGTACAGTATTAAATGCCCTGTATTTTTCCGCAGACTGTTGATTGTTCTGCGGACAATAATATCAAGGAGGCGAATTTAACGTGGCAGGCAATAACGAAAAAATCAGAATCAAGATTAAGGGTTATGAACATGCAGTTGTTGATGCAGCAGCAGCTAAGATAGTTATGGCAGCTAAGAACAGTGGAGCAAGAGTTTCAGGTCCTATTCCGCTCCCTACAGACAAAGAGGTTATCACAATCCTCAGAGCTGTTCATAAGTACAAGGATAGCCGTGAGCAGTTTGAACAGAGAACTCACAAGAGACTTATCGACGTTCTCAGACCAACAGCAAAGACTACTGATGCTCTCCAGAACCTTGAACTTCCCGCAGGCGTTGACGTTGTAATGGAAGTTAAGTAATTTCCGGAGCTTCGTTCGTCACGGTCAAGTCGGTAAACACCGACCAATAACTGATTAGGAGGAAACATATAATGCAGAAAGGTATTATCGCAAAGAAAATCGGTATGACACAGATTTTCGATGAAACGGGTAAAGTTCTTCCCGTAACTGTTGTTGAAGCAGGCCCTTGCATAGTTGTTCAGAAGAAGACAACTGAAAAGGACGGCTATGAAGCTGTACAGCTTGGTTTCGGCGACATGAAGGCTACTAAGGTAACAAAGCCTATGAAGGGTCACTTCGACAAGGCTGAAGTAGCTTACAAAAAGACTCTCAAGGAATTCAGACTTGACGATACATCATCCCTCAATGTAGGCGACCTTCTCAAAGCAGATACATTCGCTGTAGGAGATATGGTTGATGTAAGCGGTACAAGCAAAGGTAAGGGCTTCCAGGGTCCTATAAAGAGAAACAACCAGCACAGACTCAAGGAAACTCATGGTACAGGCCCTGTTCACAGACAGGCAGGTTCAATGGGTGCTTGTTCATCACCATCAAGAATCTATAAGGGCAAAGTCCTTGCAGGTCATATGGGTGCAGAACAAGTTACAGTTCAGAACCTTGAAGTAGTAAAGGTTGACACAGAAAACAATCTCATCGCAATCAAGGGTGCAATCCCGGGCCCAAAGGGCGGAATCATCTGCATCGTTGACAGCGTGAAAGCTTAAGGAAGGAGGATGCAGTAATGTCTAAGGTTTCAGTTTTTGATATGACAGGCAGTCAGGTTTCCGAAATGGAAATAGCAGACTCCATCTTTGCTATAGAACCTAACACAGCGGTTATGCACGCATCTGTTGTAAACTATCTCGCAAATCAGCGTCAGGGTACACAGTCAACTCTTACAAGAACAGAAGTAAGAGGTGGCGGTAGAAAGCCATGGCGTCAGAAGGGTACAGGTCATGCAAGACAGGGTTCAATCCGTGCTCCACAGTGGACACACGGCGGTATCGCTCTCGGCCCTAAGCCAAGAAGCTACAGATACACACTTAACAAAAAGGTAAGAAGACTTGCTATGAAGTCTGCACTTTCTACAAAGGTTAAGGACAATAACCTTATCGTTCTTGACAACATCCAGATGGACGAATTCAAGACAAAGACTATTGTCAATATGCTTAAAGCCCTTAACGTTGAAGGCAAGGCTCTCATCGTAATGCCTGAAGTAAACGAAAAGGTTATCAAGAGTGCTTCAAATATCGCAGGCGTAAAGACTGCTCTTGTAAATACTCTTAATGTTTATGATATTCTCAACTATGACAAGTTCATCGTTGTTAAGAATGCCGTTGCAAAAATCGAGGAGGTGTACGCATAATGAAAGCACCACAGGATATTATCATCAAGCCGGTTATCACTGAAAAGAGCATGGACTCACTTCAGGAAGGCAAGTACACTTTCAAAGTTGCAAAGAACGCTAACAAGGTTGAAATCAAAAGAGCTATCGAAACTCTCTTTGACGGCGTTAAAGTTGCAAAGGTAAATACAGTTAACTGCCGTGGCAGACAGAGAAGAGTCGGTATGAATATCGGCAAGACTCCTGACTGGAAAAAGGCAATTGTTACTCTCGCAGAGGGTTCAAAGACTATCGAATTCTTTGAAAACATGATTTAATCAGGTCTTTCAAAGACGTATGGGACTTATGCACCCGCCAAAAACGCATTTTTATTTAAAAATTAAGGAGTGAATACACATGGCAATGAAAACCTTTAAGCCGACTTCTCCTTCACGTCGTCAGATGACTTGTACGGATTATTCGGGACTTTCTAAGGTTGCTCCTGAGAAGAGTCTTCTTGAACCTCTCAAGAAAAACTCAGGTAGAAACAGCTACGGAAGAATTACTGTTCGTCACAGAGGTGGCGGTAACAGAAGAAAATATCGTGTTATAGATTTCAAGCGTGACAAGGAAAACATGAACGCTACAGTTCTTACACTCGAATACGACCCGAACCGTTCAGCACATATCGCTCTCCTCCAGTATGAAGACGGAGAAAAGAGATATATCATCGCTCCAAACGGTCTTAACGTAGGCGACACTGTAAGAAGCGGTGCAGATGCAGACATCAAGGCAGGAAATGCACTTCCACTCGCAAACATTCCTGACGGTACTGTAATCCACAACATTGAACTTTATCCTGGCAAGGGCGCTCAGCTCGTTCGTTCAGCAGGTAACGCTGCTCAGCTCATGGGTAAGGAAGGAAATTATGCACTCGTTAAGCTCCCTTCAGGCGAAATGAGAAAAGTTGCTCTCAACTGCAAGGCTACTGTTGGTCAGGTTGGTAACATCGACCACAACAACGTTAACTACGGTAAAGCCGGCAGAGTAAGACACATGGGTTGGAGACCTACTGTAAGAGGTTCTGTTATGAACCCATGCGACCACCCACACGGCGGTGGTGAAGGTAAATCACCTGTAGGACGTCCGGGACCTGTAACACCTTGGGGCAAACCTACACTCGGTTATAAGACTCGTAAGAAGCACAACCGTTCTGACAAGTACATCGTAAAGAGAAGAAACGGTAAATAATTCTTGAAAGGAGGAGCATTAAATGAGCAGAAGCATCAAAAAAGGCCCTTACGTTCAGGAGAGGCTTTTAAAGAGAGTTGAACAGATGAACGAAGCAGGCGAAAAGAAGGTTCTCAAGACTTGGAGCCGTTCTTCAACAATTTTCCCTGATTTCGTTGGACACACATTCGCAGTTCATGACGGCCGTAAGCACGTTCCTGTATATGTAACAGAAGATATGGTTGGTCATAAGCTCGGAGAATTTGCACCTACAAGAACTTATAAGGGTCATGCAGGTTCAAAGACATCAAACAACGGTAAGTAATCAGGCGGAAGGAGGAATTTCCAGATGGAAGCAAGAGCATATTTGAAAAATGCAAGAATTGCACCAAGAAAAGTGCAGATTGTTCTTGACTTAATCAGAGGCAAGAACGTTCAGGAAGCAAAGGCTATCCTTGATTATACTCCGAAGGCTGCCTGTGAAGATTTAAAGAAGCTTCTCAAGTCCGCTGTTGCAAACGCAGAAAACAATAACAACATGGACCCAGAAAAGCTTTATATTTCAGAATGTTTCGTTTGCCCGGGTCCTGTAATGAAGCGTGTTATGCCAAGAGCACAGGGCAGAGCTTACAGAATACTCAAGAGAACTTCTCATGTAACTCTCGTAGTTAAAGAAAAAGAATAATCCCAAACAGGAGGTAAACTATGGGCCAGAAAGTAAATCCACACGGTCTCCGTGTCGGCGTTATTAAGGATTGGGATTCTCGTTGGTTCGCAAGCAAGAAGGATTTCGGAGATACTCTCGTTGAAGATTACAATATCCGTAACTTCATCAAGTCACAGAAAAATTTCAGTGATGCAGGTATTCCAAAAATCGAAATCGAACGTTTTGCAGGTAACAGAGTAAGAATCCATATCCATTGTGCAAAGCCTGGTATCGTAATCGGTAAGGGCGGTACAGAAATCGAAGAACTCAGAAACAAGCTTATCAAGATGATGGGCAAAGACGTTTCTATCAATATTATGGAAGTAAAACAGCCTGACATTGACGCTCAGCTCGTTGCAGAAAAGATTGCGAAAGACCTTGAAAACAGAATTTCTTTCCGTCGTGCAATGAAACAGTCAATCGGCAGAGCAATGAAACTCGGTGCAAAGGGTATCAAGACAAGAGTTTCAGGTCGTCTCGGCGGTGCAGAAATCGCAAGAGCCGAAAGTTATCACGAAGGTACTATTCCGCTCCAGACAATCCGTGCAGACATTGACTACGGTACAGCTGAAGCACACACAACTTACGGAAGACTTGGCGTAAAGGTATGGATATACAAGGGCGAAGTTCTCAAGGGCGAAGCTCCGAAACAGCAGGAACAGCCTGCAAAGCCAAGAAGAAACCGCAGAGAAGGAGGTAATAACCATGCTGCTTCCAAAAAGAGTTAAGTATAGAAGAGTTCACAGAGGTCGTATGACAGGCAAGGCTTACAGAGGAAACAAAGTTTCATACGGAGATTTCGGTCTTCAGGCTCTCGAACCGGCTTGGATTACTTCAAATCAGATAGAAGCTGCCCGTATCGCTATGACACGTTACATCAAGCGTGGCGGTCAGGTTTGGATAAAGATTTTCCCTGACAAGCCGGTTACACAGAAACCTGCCGGCGTAAGAATGGGTTCAGGTAAAGGTTCACCGGAATACTGGGTTGCAGTTGTTAAGCCGGGCAGAGTAATGTTTGAAATCGCCGGCGTACCTGAAGAAACAGCAAGAGAAGCTATGCGTCTTGCAATGCACAAACTTCCTATCAAGTGTAAGTTTGTAGCTAAGGAAACAGAAGGAGGAGAACAGTAATGAAAGCTACTGAAATCAGAGAATTATCTGTACAGGAAATGACAACAAAGCTTGACGAACTGAAACAGGAACTGTTTGCACTCCGTTTCCGTCATGCTGTAAATCAGCTTGAAAACACAGCTCGCCTTAACGCTGTTAAGAAAGACATCGCTCGTGTAAAGACTGTTCTCCGTGAACAGGCAACAAAGTAAGAAAGGGAGGATTTAGCTGTGTCTGAGAGAAACCTTAGAAAAACAAGAGTTGGTAAAGTTGTCAGCGACAAAATGGACAAGACAGTTGTTGTTGCAATTATCGACAACGTTAAACACCCGCTTTACAAGAAAATCATCAAGCGTACAGTGAAGCTCAAGGCTCACGATGAAGAAAATCAGTGCAGAATCGGTGACAAGGTTGAACTTATGGAAACTCGTCCACTTTCAAAAGATAAGAGATGGAGAGTAGTCAACATCATCGAAAGAGCAGAATAATATTTGTAACCCCGCTTCATTGTGAAGCGGAATGTTTGAGAGGAGGAACTTACTGTGATACAGATGCAGTCTTACCTTAAGGTAGCTGACAACACAGGTGCTAAGGAACTCATGTGCATCAGAGTTCTTGGCGGTACACGCAGAAGATATGCAAATATCGGTGACGTGGTAGTAGCTTCTGTAAAGAAAGCAACACCCGGTGGCGTTGTAAAAAAAGGCGACGTTGTTAAAGCCGTTATAGTTCGTTCGGCAAAGGGTCTCAGAAGAGAAGACGGTACTTATATCCGTTTTGATGAGAACGCAGCCGTTATTATAAAAGATGATAAGACCCCAAAGGGTACACGTATTTTCGGACCAGTTGCAAGAGAACTCAGAGATAAAGATTATCTCAAGATTCTGAGCCTTGCTCCGGAAGTACTTTAATTCGGAGGTGTCAGAATGAGTAAGTTACATGTAAAAACCGGTGACACAGTCGTATTGCTCACAGGTAAGCACGAAGACAAGTACACCAAAACAAAAGCCAGAAAAACAGGTAAGGTTCTTGAAGTTTCCCAGAAGGAAGGAAAAGTTATCGTTGAAGGAATCAACCTCGTAACAAAGCACATGAAGCCTTCAAGACAGGGAGAATACGGCGGTATTATTATGGCTGAAGCTCCGATTTACGCTTGTAAGGTACAGCTTGTTTGCCCTAAGTGCGGTAAGCCAACCAGAGTAGGTCACGAAAAGGACGGCAAGAGCGTTCTCAGAGTATGCAAGAAGTGCGGAGAAAAATTCTGATAGGAGGAGAAAGACATGGCTAGATTAAAGGAATATTATGTTAGCAGTGTAGCTCCTGCTATGATGAAAAAATTCGGCTACAAGAGCGTTATGCAGATTCCAAAGCTCGACAAGGTTGTTATCAACGTCGGTGCAGGTGAAGCTCGTGAAAACAGCAAGGTTATCGAAGCTATCATGAATGATATAGCGACAATAACAGGTCAGAAGCCTGTGGTTTGCCGTGCCAAGAAGTCAGTTGCTAACTTTAAGCTCCGTGAAGGTATGCCAATCGGCGTTAAAGTTACACTCAGAAGTGAAAATATGTATGAATTCGTTGACAAGCTTTTCAATGTTGCTTTCCCAAGAGTTCGTGACTTCAGAGGAATCAATCCGAATTCATTCGATGGAAGAGGAAACTATTCTACAGGTATCAAGGAACAGCTCATCTTCCCTGAAATCGAATATGACAAGATTGACAAGGTAAGAGGTATGGACATCAACTTCATTACAACTGCCAACACAGATGAAGAAGCAAAAGAGTTACTCACACTTCTGGGTGCTCCGTTTGCTAAGTAATATGGAGGGAAATGGTTAAATGGCTAAAAAAGCAATGGTTCTGAAACAGCAGAGAACTCCGAAGTATTCAACCCGTGCTTATAACAGATGTAAAATCTGCGGAAGACCTCATGCTTATCTGAGAAAATATGGCATTTGCCGTATCTGCTTCAGAGAGCTTGCACATGACGGTCAGATTCCGGGTGTGAAGAAAGCAAGCTGGTAAAAATATAAAGGAGGTCATTGGGCAATGCAAATTACAGATACAATAGCAGATATTCTGACCAGAATCCGCAATGCAAGCACTGCAAAGCACGCTACAGTTGACGTTCCTGCTTCAAACGTAAAGAAAGCAATTACACAGATTCTCGTTGACGAAGGATATGTAAAGGGCTTTCAGGTGATTGAGGACGGCAAACAGGGAATTATCAGAATAACTCTTAAATACACTGACAGCAAAACTCCTGTAATTACAGGTTTACGCAGAGTTTCAAAACCGGGTCTGCGTATTTATTCAAGTTGTGAGGATATGCCAAAGGTAAGAAAGGGTCTCGGAATCGCAATAGTTTCCACATCAAAGGGAATTATGACAGACAAGAAGGCTCGTGAACTTAACGTAGGCGGAGAAGTCCTTGCATTCGTATGGTAAGGAGGTAAAAAAGCTATGTCAAGAATAGGAAAACAGCCAATAGTTGTTCCTGCAGGCGTAACAGTTACTAACAATAACAACCTCGTTACAGTAAAGGGAGCAAAGGGCGAACTTACAAAGCAGTTCTCAAAGGAACTCACAATTGACGTTCAGGACGGACAGATTGTTGTTACACGTCCGACAGATGACAAGGAACATCGTTCACTTCACGGTCTTACAAGAACCCTCATCAACAACATGGTAACAGGCGTTACAACAGGATTCTCAAAGACTCTCGAAATCGAAGGTGTCGGCTACAGAGCCGCTAAGCAGGGTAAGAACCTTGTAATGAACCTCGGTTACTCACACCAGGTTATCATGCCTGAAGGTAACGGAATCACAATTGATGTTCCTCAGCCAAACAAAATCGTAATCAACGGAATAGACAAGCAGGCAGTTGGCCAGTTCGCTGCCGAAGTACGTGAAAAACGTCCGCCAGAACCTTATAAGGGTAAAGGTATTCGTTATGAAGGCGAACACATTATCCGTAAGGAAGGTAAGGCCGGCAAGGGCAAGAAATAATTAAAGGAGTGAAATTGCAATGGTAAATAAAGCTGATAGCAATAAGGCAAGACTTAAAAGACATCGCAGAGTCCGTGCCAAGATTTCCGGCACTCCGGAACGTCCTCGTCTTAACGTATTCCGTTCAACAAAACACATCTACGCACAGATTATTGATGATGTAAACGGAGTTACACTCGCAGCTGCTTCAAGTATGTCAAAGGGCTTTGAAGGCGATGGCGGTAATATTGAAGGTGCAAAGAAAGTCGGAGAAATGATTGCAAAAGCTGCTCTCGAAAAGGGCATTTCAGAAGTCGTTTTCGACAGAGGCGGTTATCTCTACCACGGCCGTGTTAAAGAACTCGCTGACGGTGCAAGAGAAAACGGTCTGAAATTCTAATCAAGGAGGTAATAGATTTTGGCTAATATAGATGCTTCAAAATTAGAACTTTCCGAAAAGGTTGTCGCAATTAACCGTGTTTCAAAGACTGTAAAGGGCGGTAGAATTATGAAATTCGCAGCTCTCGTTGTAGTCGGTGACGGAAACGGTATTGTAGGTTTCGGACTTGGAAAGTCAGGAGAAGTTCCGGACGCTATCCGTAAGGGTATCGAGGACGCAAAGAAAAATCTTATCAAAGTTCCGCTCAAGGGTACTACTATCCCGCACGAAATCGTTGGAGAATTCGGTGCAGGCAGAGTTCTTATGAAGCCGGCTGCCCCTGGTACCGGTGTTATCGCAGGTGGTCCTGTTCGTGCCGTAATCGAAATGGCAGGCATCAAGGACATCAGAACAAAGTCCCTTCGTTCAAATAATCCATGCAATGTAGTAAGAGCTACAATCAACGGTCTTAGCTCATGCACTTCTGCCAAGGAAGTTGCTGAAAAGAGAGGCAAGACTGTAAAGGAAATTTTCGGTTAAGGAGTGAATGACAATGGCAAAGAAGATTACTCTTACAAAAAGCCTTATCGGCAGAAAGAAAGACCAGATTGCTACAGCTCATTCTCTCGGTCTTAAAACAATCGGCGACAGTACAGTTCAGCCTGATAATGCCGCTACAACAGGAAAAATTACAAAAATTGCTCATCTCGTAGAGGTTGAAAACGCATAATTACAGAATTAAGGAGGTGCGAAACACTATGAAGCTTCACGAATTATCACCGGCTCCTGGCTCAACAAAGGACGTTAAGCGTATCGGCAGAGGTCACGGCTCAGGAAACGGCAAAACAGCCGGTAAAGGTCACAAGGGTCAGAACGCTCGTTCAGGCGGTGGCGTAAGAATCGGTTTTGAAGGCGGTCAGATGCCTATCACAAGACGTATTCCTAAAAGAGGTTTCAATAACATCTTTGCAGAAAAGTTTACAGTTATCAATGTAAGCGACCTCAACAAGTTTGTTGACGGAACTGTTGTTGATGATGAACTTCTTGTTGCATCAGGTCTTGTAAAGAAAAACAGTGTCGTAAAGGTACTCGGAAACGGAGAACTTACAGCAAAGAACCTTACAGTAAAGGCTGCAAAATTCTCTGAATCTGCAAAAGAAAAAATAGAGAAAGCAGGCGGGAAGGCAGAGGTGATGTAATGTGTTTCAGACTCTGAAAAAGGCTTGGCAAAGTCCGGATTTAAGAAAGAAGCTTTTATACACATTACTCATAATTGTTATTTTCCGTGTGGGCTGTGTAATCCCAGCCCCGTTCCTTGATGCGTCAGTAATGGCTGAGTGGATGAAAAGTAATGCTTCAGACGGCAACTTCCTGAATTACCTTGATGTACTGACAGGTGGTGCGTTGTCAAAGGCAACTCTTTTCTCACTCTCAATTACACCGTATATCAATGCATCAATCATAGTCCAACTTCTGACATATGCACTTCCTCCGTTGGAGCGACTGTCGAAGGAAGGTTCTGAAGGACAAAAAACCATTAACAAGATTACAGCGTTTGTATCATTGTTCTTAGCAGTCTTTATGGCATTTGCCTACTATCTGACCTTAAAGAGAGCCGGAGCAGTGAGATATACAGACGGATTTGAAGGGGTATTCGCAGCGTTTGTAATTGTAGCCGTATTCATAGCGGGTTCATCGCTTGTTATCTGGTTCGGCAACAGAGTAAACGAAAACGGTATAGGAAACGGAGTTTCCATAATTCTTCTTGCCGGTATCATTGCAAGAGGTCCGTCAGACGTTATTACAATGATTAAGCTTGCAATCGAAGAGCCAAATCCTTATGTATTCGTTGTACCGCTTGTAATTATACTTTTCGTAGCGATAATTGCATTTATCGTATTCATGAACAACGCAGAACGCAGAATACCGATTCAGTATGCTAAACGTGTTGTTGGAAGAAAACAGTACGGCGGACAGAACACTCACATTCCGGTTAAGGTTTGTATGAGTGGTGTTATGCCGATTATCTTTGCAATGGCGTTCATGTCATTGCCTGCAACACTGGGACTTTTCTTCCCACCTGAAAAATCGGAAGGTTTTTACTATCACTTCCTTAAATTTTTCAGCACACAGAGTATCTCATATGCAATTATTTATTTCGTACTGATTATTGCATTCAATTACTTCTATGTTTCAATGCAGTACAATCCGATAGAGATAGCCAACCATCTGAGACAGGCTAACGGCGGTATTCCGGGAATCAGACCGGGTAAACCTACAGCAGACTTCATTCAGAGGGTTCTCTCAAAAATTACGCTTGTCGGAGCATTTTTCTTAGGAATTATAGCAATTTTCCCTATATTCTTTGCGAAAGCACTTCCAAGTCTCGGCAATCTTTCAATGGGCGGAACATCGGTTCTTATCGTTGTAAGCGTAGCACTTGAAACAGTTCGTACATTGGAATCCAGCATGATGATGGAAACACATAAAGGATTTCTTGAATAAGCAACAATAAAGGGAGGTAAATCAACATGAACTTAATTTTACTCGGAGCACCAGGTGCAGGAAAAGGCACACAGGCAGAGGTTATCTCAGAGGCTCTCGGTATTCCGCAGATTTCTACAGGAAATATCCTCAGAGAAGCTGTTAAAAACGGTACTGAATTCGGCCTCAAAGCAAAGACAGCAATGGAAAGCGGAGCATTGGTTTCCGATGAAGTTGTTATCGGTATTCTCAAGGACAGAATCGCAGAGGACGACTGCAAGAACGGATTTATTCTTGACGGTTTCCCGAGAACAGTTCCTCAGGCTGAAGCCCTTGAACAGATGGGCGTAAATATTGATAAGGTTATCGAAATTTCCGTTCCTGACGAAACAATCCAGAAAAGACTTTCAGGCAGACGAGTATGTGAAAAATGCGGAGCATCTTACCATACAGAATTCAAGCCTACAAAGATTGAAGGAACTTGCGACAAGTGCGGCGGTGCTACAGTAATCCGTAAGGATGACCAGCCGGAAACCGTAATTGAACGCCTTAATGTTTATCATGAACAGACAGCTCCTCTTAAAGATTTCTATGCAAAGCTTGGAAAACTTGAAACTGTTATAGGTCAGGAAGAAGTCGCAGATACTTCAAAACTGACACTGAAAGCTGTAGGAGCTTGAAGACACTATGATTAATATTAAATCAAATACCGACCTCGAAAAGATGAAGGAAGCAGGCAGGATTACAGGTGCTGCTCTCAAACTTGCGGGTGAATCGGTAAAAGCAGGCATGACAACATTTGCACTTGACAGAATCATTCATGACTATATCGTGAAATGCGGAGCAAAGCCCTCTTTTCTCAATTACGGCGGATTTCCTGCCAGTGCCTGCATTTCTATAAACGATGAAGTAATCCACGGCATTCCGAGCAAGAATAAGGTTATTCACGAAGGCGACATTGTAAGCGTTGACGTAGGTGCTTATTATAAAGGTTTTCACGGCGACAGCTGTGCAACCTTCCCTATCGGGGAAGTATCCGATGAAGCGAAAGACCTTCTGAAAGTAACCGAAGAAAGCTTGTATTATGCAATTGAAAAAGCTCAGGTAGGCAACCGCCTCGGTGATGTCTGCCATGCGGTTCAGGAATACTGCGAGGGAAGAGGCTACTATATTGTAAAGAACTACTGTGGTCACGGAGTCGGCAGAGAACTTCATGAATCACCTGAAGTACCGAATTACGGAAAGCCCGGTCATGGTCCTAAGCTTGTTGCCGGAATGGTAATCGCCATCGAACCTATGATTAATGTTAAGGGCGAAGGTGTCAGAGTGCTTCAGAACGGTTGGACAGTAGTAACACAAAGCGGTTCACTTTCTGCTCATTTTGAACATACCATAGCTATTACTCCGGACGGCCCTGTCATTCTGACAGCCAGATAATTAAGGAGTCAGGCTGTGGAAGCTAAAAAAGGTCTGTTAGTAAAGTCGGTTGCCGGTCATGACAAAGGCTACTTTGTCATCGTTAAGACTGAAAATAATTTTGTGTATCTTGCCAACGGAAAGTCAAGGAAACTTGACAATCCGAAGCGTAAGAACATAAAACATATAAGGCTTACCGTTAAGGAAATCGTGCTTGAAGAAATGACAGACAGGAAGCTCAGAAAACTGTTAAACGAATACAGTACCCGTTCAGAAGAAAGTGCAGGTGAATAAGTTTTGTCAAAAGAAGATTCAATCGAACTTAAAGGCGTTGTCGTTGAGGCAATGAGAAATGCAACCTTTAAAGTGAAATTGCCGAATGACCATATAATTCTTGCACATTTATCAGGTAAGCTCAGAACAAATTTCATAAGAATTGTTCCGGGTGACGAGGTTACAGTTGAAATGTCACCTTACGACCTGACGAAAGGCAGAATCACATGGAGAGCAAAGTAATTTCTACTTTGAATAAATTCATATAAACATCGGACAGTTGTCCGTAAGCGATAAGGAGGGTATCACATGAAAGTCAGACCTTCAGTAAAGCCTATTTGTGAAAAATGCAAGGTTATCAAGCGTAAAGGCAAAATCATGGTTATCTGCGAAAACCCAAAGCACAAACAGCGTCAGGGCTAATCAGCATTAACCGCTAATCATCAGAAAATCAGAAGTTTTTAAAATCTATATGGAGGTGCAACAAATTAATGGCAAGAATAGCTGGTATTGACCTGCCAAAGAATAAGAGAGTTGAAATCGGTCTTACTTATATCTACGGCATCGGTCGTCAGACTGCTACTACTATCCTGAAAGAAACAGGTGTAAACCCTGATACAAGAATCAAGGACCTTTCAGAAGACGATGTAGCAAAGCTCCGTGAATATATTGACAAGCACTATACAGTTGAAGGTGACCTCAGAAGAGAAGTTGCTCTTAACATTAAGAGACTCGTTGAAGTTGGTTGCTACAGAGGCGTAAGACACAGAAGAGGTCTTCCGGTAAGAGGTCAGAGAACAAAGACTAATGCAAGAACTCGTAAGGGTCCTGTAAAGACTATCGCTAATAAGAAGAAGTAAGGAGGGATTTGAACAATGGCACAGCAGAAGGGTAAAAAGGTTACAACTATCAGAAGACGTAGAGAACGTAAGAACATTGAAAATGGTGCGGTTCATATCCAGTCAACTTTCAATAACACTCTCGTAACAATCACAGATACTCAGGGAAATACAATTTCTTGGGCTTCAGCAGGTGGTCTCGGTTTCAAGGGTTCAAGAAAGTCAACTCCGTTCGCTGCACAGTCAGCTGCTGAAACTGCTGCAAAGGCTGCTATCGAACACGGCCTTAAATCAGTTGAAGTTTACGTTAAAGGACCTGGTTCAGGACGTGAAGCTGCTATCAGAGCACTCCAGACTGTTGGTCTTGAAGTTAAGATGATTAAGGACGTTACTCCGATTCCGCACAACGGATGCCGTCCGCCAAAAAGAAGACGTGTCTAATCAGGAGGTGTATTTACAATGGCAGTAAGCAAAGAACCAATACTCAAAAGATGCAGATATCTTGGAATAAGCCCAACTGTTATGGGTATTGACAAGAAGTCAAAGAGAAACCCTAATGCAAACAGCAGAAAGAAAGTTTCAGAATACGGTATGCAGCTTAAAGAAAAGCAGAAGCTCAAGTTCATCTACGGTGTACTTGAAAAGCAGTTCTACCACTACTTTGAAATTGCTTCAAATATGGAAGGCAAAGCCGGTGATAACCTTATCACTTGTCTTGAAAGCCGTCTTGATAACGTTGTTTTCAGAATGGGTCTCGCTCTCACAAGACGTGAAGCAAGACAGCTCGTTTGTCACAGACACTTCACCGTTAACGGTCAGAGAGTAAACATTCCGTCATACAGAGTTAAAGTCGGTGATGTAATCGCCCTTCACGAATCAAGCAGAACACTTGACAAGTTCAAGGACGTTGTTGAACAGACTTCAAGCAGAACAGTTCCTATGTGGCTTGAAGCTAACAAGGAAAATTTCTCTGCAAAGGTTGTAAGAATGCCTAAGACTGAGGACCTCGATTACGAAGTTGAAGCTCACCTCATCGTTGAGTTGTACTCCAAGTAATATCATAGTCGTCCGAATGATTGAAGACATAAGCTGTAAAGTGATTGCGAAAATAGGAGGGTTTTTGAATGCTTGAAAAAATAGAAAAGCCGGAAATCGAAACAGTTGAGCTGAAAAGTGGCGGTAGATATGGCAAGTTTGTATTGTCACCGCTTGAACGTGGCTACGGAATAACCCTCGGAAACAGCCTCAGGAGAGTTCTGCTCTCCTCACTTCCCGGCGTTGCCGTAAATGCTGTTAAAATCGATGGTGTTCATCACGAGCTTTCAACCATTCCCGGAGTAAAAGAAGACGTAACCGAAATTATTCTCAGTATAAAAGGTCTTACAGCCAAGCTGAACGGTGAAGGTCCGAAGACTGTTTACATTGATGCTAAGGGCGAATGCGAAGTAAAAGCTTCAGACATACAGACTGATTCAGAAGTTGACATACTTGACCCGGGTATGCACATTGCGACACTCGGTAAGGATGCTAAACTTTCCATGGAAATCACAATTGACCGTGGCAGAGGATACGTTTCAGCAGAGCGTAACAAACAGTTGAATAATTTCGCTATCGATGTGATTGCTGTTGACAGTATTTATACACCTGTTTTAAAAGTAAACTTCAAGGTTGAGGATACACGACTCGGTCAGGTTACAGACTACGACAAACTTACACTTGAGGTATGGACAGATGGTACTATTTCTGCGAAGGAAGCGGTATCACAGGCAGCCAATCTCCTCAACGAGCATCTGAAATTATTTGTTGACCTGTCAGACGAACAGACAATTACTACATTAATCAAGCCCGACCAGGATACGAGAGGAACAGGTATTCTGGAGATGACCATTGAGGAACTTGACTTATCGGTACGTTCTTTTAACTGTTTGAAGCGTGCCGGTATCAATACAGTATCTGACCTTATAAACAAGTCAGAAGAGGAAATGATGAAGGTTCGTAATCTGGGTAAGAAATCCTTTGATGAAGTGAAAGAAAAGCTTCAGTCACTGGGTTATGACCTCAGCTCAGAAGAAGATAACAATTAAGAAAAACTGCCTTTCCGGCTTTCAGACGGAAGCCGGAAAGTTCAAATATAAGAAATTTTCACTATGTTTAAAGCATAGTTTCACTGAATAGAATATCGTATAAAGAAAGTAAGGAGTGGATATAAATGCCAGGCACAAGAAAATTAGGCAGAACTACTGACCATAGAAAAGCTATGCTCAGAGCAATGGTAACCTATCTTCTTGAAAACGGTCAGATTGAAACAACCGTTACAAGAGCAAAGGAAGTCAGAGCCGTTGCTGAAAAAATGATTACAATTGGCAAGAACAATGACCTGCACTCCAAGCGTCAAGTTATGGCTTATGTAACTAAGGAAGACGTTGCCAAGAAGCTTTTTGATGAAATTTCTCCTAAGTATGCAGACAGAAACGGTGGTTATACTCAGATTATCAAAATCGGACCACGCCGTGGAGATGCTGCTGAAATGGCTATCATCAAGCTTGTTGATGTTGCAGAAAATACAGAAGCAAAGGCTGAATAATAAGCCGGCTTTTGAAAAAAGATATAAATTTAAGCGAAAGCTTTCAAAGGCTTTCGCTTTTTTTGTCGTTATTTTGAAATGTATTCAAGGGGATTTACATAAGCACCGTTTTTCAGCATCTCGAAATGAAGATGTGAAGGTTCAGCACTTTCGATATCGGGATTTTTCGCAAGTGTTCCGAGTGCTGACCCAAGATTTACTGTTTCTCCTGCCTGAACGTTAAGAGCTTCATTAAGTCCGCAGTATTTTGTAATAAGTCCTCCGCCGTGGTCAACAGTTACCACCACGCCCCATAAGGCATCATTGGCGATTTCTGAAACAGTACCATTGGCAATGCACTTTATTTCCGTTCCGACTTCCGCCGAGATGTCAATGCCGTTGTGGGTTTGCCAGGCGTTAGTTGTGAGGGATTTTACAAGTTCGCCGTTACTGAATTCGGAAATCACTTCGCCGTTTTCTACAGGCATGATTGAAGCAGTGTTTTTAGTGTTGGAAGTTGCGGGTTTGATTTTGATAACGGCTTGTTCAGTGGTGACAATGGGTTCTGTCTGAGTTACAGCCGGCTTGGCAATAACTGTTTCCTTTGGAATGTCGGTTTGAGGTTTGTCAACTTCCTGCTGAGTTTCGGTTATCTCCGCCGTGCTTTCTTCGAGATAGTCAAGTTGATTTTCGAGGTTCTGGGTAGTCTGGGAATATGCGAACCAACAAGCAGTACCAATCATTGCCACGCTGGCAATCAAAGCGATGTAAAAGCCCTTTTCCTTGCTCTTTGAGTATTTCAAGAATACCACCTCCAATAGTATTTTTAACCATATAAGCGGTTTTATTCACTTTGCGGAAGTTTTTCTTGTCCGGGAGAACATGGGGGGGGGGGGGGGGGGGGGGGGGCGCAGGGGGGGGGGGGGGGGGGGGAAAAAAAAAAAAACCAGAGATTAATTAAAAATTAAAATAAAAAGAATTTAAAGAAAAAATACAGCT
>URWK01000002.1 GCA_900551505.1 uncultured Ruminococcus sp.
GTTCTTTATTTTTTCAAGCTTTTCAATTACGCTGTCAAGTTCAACATTTTCGGCAAATTCCGCATTTCCGGAGTCGATGGAAGAAGCGAGAGCAGGCATTACAGGACATTTTGCGAGGACTTCAAGCCCGTCCTTTTCTGCAATTTCGTCAATTCTGCTTTCGCCGTAGATATAAATTTTCTTGTTGCAGTCAGGACATACAAGATAACTCATATTCTCCACAAGTCCGAGAATTTTAATATTCATCTGTTCAGCCATTCTTACAGCCTTTTCTACAATCATTGAAACCAAGTCCTGAGGAGATGTCACTATGATAAGACCGTCAAGAGGAACAGACTGGAATATTGTAAGCGGAATATCTCCTGTTCCCGGAGGCATATCGACAAGCAGAAAATCTATATCGCCCCATATAACATCTGTCCAGAACTGCTTTACTACTCCGCCGAGAATAGGACCTCTCCAGATTACAGGCTGTTCGGGGTCATTTACGATAAGGTTTACAGACATGATTTTTATGCCAAGTCTTGTTTCAACAGGAAGAAAACCGGTTTCCGCACCTTCGGCTCTCTGGGTATCAAGCCCGAAAGCTTTCGGAATGGAAGGACCGGTAATATCAGCATCAAGAATACCGACTTTATAGCCTTTTCTTGCAAGCTTTATGGCTGTCATGGTAGTAACCATTGACTTTCCGACACCGCCCTTACCGCTGGCAATACCGATAACGTTTTTAATATGGCTCATGGGGTGCGGAGCTTCGATAAATGAGCTTTTCTTGTTCTCTCCGCAACTTCCGGCAGAAGAACAGCTTCCGCAATCATGGGAACATTCAGACATAAGTTTTTACCTCACTTTATTATAATATCAAAATATTATTATATCTCTTAAAAAAGACCATGATATTACTAAATTTCCGCTTTACTGTGAATAAACTCTTTAATTTTGCTTTTAGTATATAATCTTCGGGAGTAATCTTAGGCAATCCGCATAAAGCGTTGTTACATTTCTGTAATAACATCTAAGATTAATTATTGATTTTTGTGTAAAAAGTCGATTGCAAATACACATTAAATCGTTTAAAATAATAGTGACATTAGATTTCATCTTAATATCACTTGAATATACGGATTGAAGCCAATTTTTATAATTGACCGTGAGAAGAACACAAGTATTAATTTAGTAAATTATAAATTAGCGTAAGATTACTTACAAACAAAGTCACGTTAATATGTAGGTGATGATGACACCGAATTTACGTTTTTGGAGTGTCACACAAACGGGAGCAGCAATTGCAAAACCGGACACGTTGAAGAAAGAAGTAAACTTTGTTGTTTTTATAAGAAATTATAGAGTTTACACATCAGGCAACGGCTTCTGCCGGAACAACTCCGTTAACAGGTATTGCAGGCTTTTCAAGAAAGAAATAATTGAATAAAACTCCTATTGAAAATAATCAGGTAGTTCGTGTTAAGATACCGCCTTTAATGAAATCAAAGGCGGTATTTTTTGAATTAGCCAAGGGGGATTATCTTTGTAAGATAATAGCGAAATATACATTGAATACACAAGATTATCGGCAATCGGGTTTTTCCCATATGCTGAAATAAAAATAATATGGAGGATTCTAACAATGAAAATCAAAAGTATTGTCAGCAGTTTTCTTGCAGTAGCTATTGCTATGACTGCAACAACTGCACTTACATCAATTGACGCATCCGCAGAAGACTACGGTACAGCATGGGTTATGTTCACAGGTACTGATGAACGTACAGAAAAGGACAAGGGCAGTTCAGATAATGTTGATGCCACTATCACAAAAGACGGCTCTTACACAGCAACAGCCGTTGCTGCTCCTGCTGAAAAACTTCAGCTTCTTGTTCTCCAGACAGACTTGAAGGATACAGATTATCCGGACGTTAAAATTACAGTAGATTCAATTACCGTAAACGGTGTTGCAGTTGAATATACACAGAGTGATGATGCTTTCAAGATGGAAGAAGATATGGGCTATCGTGTAAATATTCTTAACACATTGGGTAACGATGCCGTAAAGGATATTGCAGAAGACGTTGAACTTCCTGAAGGAGATGGCGGAAACGCAACAATTGAAGTTTCATTCAGCGTTTCAGGACTTGAATCTTCTGATTCTTCAAGTTCAGATTCAGAAAGCACTTCAGAATCGGAAAGCAGTTCTTCTGATTCTTCAAGTTCAGAATCGGAAAGCAGTTCTTCCGATTCTTCAAGCTCGGAATCAGAAAGCAGTTCTTCTGATTCCTCAAGTTCAGACAGTTCAAGTTCAGACAGTTCAAGCTCAGACAGTTCAAGCTCAGATTCAGACAGCACCTCATCAGTAGGTTCAGATTTGGAAAGTGTCGAAACATCAAGCAGTTCAGCAGAAACAACCACAACTGCCAGTGATTTAGGTGTTACACCGTCAACAGGTGTTGCAGGCGTTGCAGGACTTGTAACTCTCTCAGCACTTGCAACAGGAGCTGTTGTAATCTCACGCAAAAAGAGATAATCACGCAGAATAAAACCTGATATTCTATGATAATATTTTCCGACAATGACAGTTTGTTATTGCCGGAAATTTATTTATCACTGATAAAAATTTTTTCGGGAAAAAGCTTGACAAACAGAAATTTTTCTGATATAATTATTTTGTTGATTGAACAGCGGTTTAATCAATGAAAAACTTAATATGTTTTTAAATGCGAGTGTGCTGGAATTGGCAGACAGGCACGTTTGAGGGGCGTGTGTCTTTGACGTATGGGTTCAAGTCCCATTACTCGCACTTTTTTTATGATTAAACGATGGAGAAGTCGCCTAGCCCGGTTTATGGCGCACGACTGGAACTCGTGTATGGGTTAATAGCTCATCGAGGGTTCGAATCCCTCCTTCTCCGCCAGATTAAGCCTTTTGCGAATTTTTCGTAAAAGGCTTTTTGTTTTGTACTACGACCGACTTTGAGAATAATAGAAAAGTCACAATTATAGTATGGCATCAAGACATCAAAAATATATTAATAAATATAATATCAGGGAATGAGGTTTTCACTTAGCTTAATGTTTAAACTGATTATCAGGCTGAAAACTTCTGCAATTTTATTTTACAAATATGGGAACAGAGGATTGAATGGCTTTAAGTTATTTTTCAAAACAAAATAAGCCATAAACATAGGTAATTGTTACTTGACAAAACAATGGTTATATGATAAAATGACGATAGAGTGAGCGACTGCTAACTGAAATTGTTGGTTCGTTAAGGCATATAATAGTGGGTAATTATATGTTGTTTTTAATATCAATAAGTTAGTCTATGCTAACTTATTGATATAATCTTGTAAAAAGGAGAGAGTTTCAGAGAGTATGAAGACAAATGATTTGAAAGATACATGGGTAGATTTCTTCGGAATCTGTGTATCGGGGTTAATGAAAAATTACAGTTCCAGTAGAATACTGCATGACGAAAAGTCACGATACGAATTAATTGACAAAAATGAAGTGATAGATATTATAAAAGACACCAGAGATATTCTGTTTCCATTTTTCTTCGATAATATGGAGGAATATAACCCTACAGAACTTCTCAAAAAGTTAAAGGAAAGACTTATGGCACAAATTCTTATCGCACTGAGAAGCCGTTCAGATGAAAACGATGAGGAAGAAATATCAGAAGAAGCGGAAAAAATATGTCAGCAATATATAATTAAACTGCCGGAGATACAAAAAATGTTGCTCCATGATGTAGAGGCAGCTTTCGAGGGCGACCCTGCGGCAGTAAGTTATGAAGAAATAATTTATTCATATCCGGGGTTTTGGGCAACGATGGTTTACAGAATAGCTCATATCTTATATGGGAAAGTCCCTATGCTTCCAAGAATTATGACAGAATATGTACACAGCAGAACAGGAATAGACATCAGTCCGGGAGCGGAAATTGACGAATATTTCTTTATCGACCATGGAACAGGCGTTGTAATAGGAGAAACTGCGACTATAGGAAAACACGTTAAGATTTATCAAGGAGTAACTCTTGGAGCGATTTCGACTTATGACGGAAGAAGACTTAAAGATAAGAAAAGACACCCTACCATTGAAGATAATGTAGTAATCTATTCGGGAGCATCAGTTCTCGGAGGAAATACAGTTATCGGAGAAAATTCTGTAATCGGCGGAAATGCATTTGTAACAAAATCCGTTCAGCCGGGAACAAAAGTTATATAAAAACAGAGGCGTATATTAGTTATGAGCGAAAAGATAATTGAATATGATTTCAATTTCAGATATAAAGGTGAAACTGTCCAGTCGCTTTCTGATGTAAAAGGATTTATCGAAAAGGGAAAATGTACGGTATTGTGTGGAAGCAGTGGTTGCGGAAAATCAACGTTTCTGAGATGTATAAACCACCTTATACCGCAGTTCTATGAGGGAGAATTAAAGGGTTTTTGCCTCGTAAACGGGAAAGATACGAAAGACCTTTCAATCGGTGAAACAGGCGAGCTTGTGGCATCGGTATTCCAGGACCCGAGAAGCCAGTTTTTTACTACAGACAGTTCCGCAGAAGTTGCATTCGGGCTTGAAAATTTCGGATTAAGCCATGAAGAAATAGTAAAAAGAGTAGACAATGTGTACAGTGAATTCGGGCTTGAGAAACTGAAAGACCGAAATGTATTTGAATTGTCCAGCGGTGAACGTCAGCTTGTCGCAATTCTTTCAGCACAAGCCCTTGATACAGATATTTTTCTGCTTGACGAACCGACAGCGAACCTCGACCTTTCGGCAATTGAGAAACTTAAAAATCTGCTTATGGTGCTGAAAGAAAGAGGGAAGACACTTATCATCAATGAACACAGACTTTATTACCTTAGAGATATTGCAGATGAATTTGTGCTTATGGATAAAGGCAAAATTTCAAAGTGTTTTTCTGCCGAAGAAATAAAATCTCTTTCGGAAGAACAGCTTGCAGAGAAAAAACTCAGGGCAATCAGCCTTGACGAAATAAAGTTTGACCCTGTACAGAATGTCGAGCTTTCGGAAAACAATTTACTGAAAGCCGATAACATACATTTTTCATATAAGAAGAAAAGTGATGAAATACTTTCAGGGGTTTCATTAGAGGCGAAAACAGGCGATGTAATAGGGCTTATCGGTTCAAACGGAAGCGGTAAGACTACATTCGGAAAGCTTATAGGCGGTTTGCTGAATGCGACTTCAGGGAACTTCACATTTAACAATGAACCGCTTACGTCAAAGGTTTTGACAAGAAAAAGCATATTTATTATGCAGGAAGCAGAATTTCAGTTTTTCTCAAATTCCGTAACAAACGAACTTAGATACGGTAGGGAGATAACTCCGCAACTCGAAGCGGATATAGAGAGAATGCTTAAAATGTTCAATATGTGGGAATGTCGGGAAAGACACCCGTTTTCATTGTCAGGCGGGCAAATGCAGAAACTTGTACTTCTGCTTGCCTATTTTTCACCGAAACCGATAGTTATTCTTGATGAACCTACAGCAGGGCTTGACAAAGAGAGTCTTAAAAGCTGTTCAGACATAATAAACGAAATGAGAAAAAAGAAAATAGTGTTTATTATAACACATGACCTTGAACTTATTTCAAAAGTCTGTACAGGCTGCATTTATATTTCAAAGGGAAAAATAGCTGAGAAATTTAAACTTTCAGGAGAAGACGACTTTAAGAGATTGTCCGACTGTATGCAGAATAAATTCAGCCTCAGCGACAATCAAAGACCACTTTCAAAGAAAGATACTTCAGACAGGTGCGACCTTAGAGTAAAATTTGCATATTTGTTAGTTGCGATACTGGTTACAGCCGGCAACACTCCGAAACTTACAGCAACGGTGTTCATAGCCTTAGTGTTGCTTACACTTTATGAAAAACGTTTAAGGACGGCGATAACGGGCGGATTGCTTTTCGGAGGAATTTATGCATTGTACTTTATGTTTCCTCATTCGGTAATGGCTTTCGTTGCGAATTATTTTCCGAGGTTCATTGCCTTGTGGCTTGCACTTGCGGGAGTTTCGGAAAACGGGGATTCGGCAAGAGTTACGGCGGCATTGCGAAGTCTGCATATACCCGAAAAAGTTATTATGATAGCAACGGTAATATTAAGGTTTTTTCCTGTACTTATGAATGACCTGAAAATAATGTCGCAGTCAATAAAGACAAGAGATGTATTTGTAACATTTATGGATAAACTGAAAGGACTGCCGGAATATTGCGAAATAATTATAGTGCCAATGATGTTCAGAGTTATCAGAATTGCGGAAGCACTTTCAGCATCTGCCGAAACGAGGGGTATAGACCTTAAGAGAAAGCGTTATTCATACATAAAGTTTCATATCAAAGCAATGGATATTATTCTGGGTATTATCCTTGTTGGCTCAGTGGCAACGGGATTACTTATATAAAGTAAAATAGGTAAAAAGGATTTTTGGAGGTAGTATTTATGGATTCACAGAAATTAAAAATCAAAGACATTATCACAATCACGCTTCTGGCGTTGATTAATGTCATTCTCTTTATGTTCAGTTCGCTTCTCTATGTAACACCGATTACAACATTGCTCATGCCGGTAATCTATTCACTTATTGAAGGGATTGTGTTCTTCACAATTAATGTAAAGGTTCAGAAAAGAGGAGCGGCATTCCTGTACTGTCTGATAAGAGGTATACTTGGCGGTTATCTTCCATATATCATCTGTTATGTTGTTGCAGGAATAATTGCGGAAATCATAATTGGGAAAATGGGTTATGGAAAGGCTTCAGGAATGACAATAAGCTACATAATAATTGAAGTTCTTGCGGCAGTTGGCGGAACATTTTACCCATATGTTATTGCATATGATTCATTTTTCAGTGCGATAGATACTTCAGATGACAAGTCAAGAAATGTACTTGATGCGGCAAATATGATTCATTCATGGGGAAGTATTTTACTTCTTGCGGGAATTGTAATTGCATCATTCGCAGGGGCATTGATAGCAAAGAGAATTGTAAGAAAACATCTTGCTGAGGCATAAGAACAATGAAACTTGGCATTGAAAAGACAAAACACGCTATGCGTTGGATGAAACGGCTTTGTGAAGACTTCGGAGAAGAAAAGGGAAGGAATATTCTTGAAAAGGCTGATGATATATTTGAGAAGCTTTGCAGTGGAAATGGCAGTGATACCAGAGAACTTAAAGAACATACCGAAAAAGTAATTTATCCTGTTATGGCACTTTATAAAGCTCTGTGTGAATATTGCGACAGTCAGGGAAACGCACTGAATTTTACCACAAAGTATTTTTTCGAGTCGGTGGAGATGCAGGCAAAGACGCTCAGAAGTTTCATAAATGCCGGCAAGAGTGCGGAATCTTTTCCTGGGGTATTTATACGTCAGATGACTAAGTACTATTCCGAAAAGGCAGGATTCAGAATGAAAATCATAACCGATGAGAAAAGTAACGCAAGATTTGATATTCTGGAATGCCCTTACGAAAAGACAACAAAGAAATATAACTGCACGGAATTATGTGATTTATTCTGTAAGTCCGATGAAATGTGTTACAGCGGAATAAGTCCGGAACTTCACTGGAAAAGAGAGCATACGCTTGCGAAAGACAACGATTATTGTGATTTCAGTCTGGAATATAAGGAAAATGATAAGTAAGGAGAAGAATTTTGAGTAGTAAAAATGAAAATGTACAGACAGAAAATACGTCAGCTTCATTTTTCAAAGAGCTTGGACAGTTTATGATTCCGTATAAACTGAAATATATATCTTCTGTGCTGATAAGTATTATTGGTGTTGTGTGTGAACTTGCCGTTTTTGTACTTGCAGGAAAGCTCACAGGAATTATTTTTGACGGAGAAGCAGACTTTAAGAAACTTGCTCCGTGGGTTATAGCGATTGTTGCGTGCAAGGTAATGAGAATACTTTTGCTGAATTTCTCAACATGGATTTCACATCATGCGGCATATGAAACATTGCGTGATGTAAGAATTGCGATAACAGACAAGATGCTTAAATTACCGCTCGGATACTTTGAAGAAAACGGAAGCGGAAGACTTAAAACAATGATAGCCGACAGAATTGAAGGTATAGAAATAACACTTGCCCATCTTTTGCCGGAGATGACAGCAAACTTACTGATACCTGTATTGCTGATAGCAATGATGTTCTTTGTAGACTGGAGGCTTGCACTCTGTATACTTATATGGATATTCGTAGGACTTATGATTTCAGGCGGAATGATGATAGGATACGAAGAAAAATACAAGGGACAGATTGAAGCTTCAAAGACCATGAACCAGGCTGTAGTTGAATATGTCGGAGGAATTGAAGTTATCAAGACCTTCAACCAGTCGGAAGCATCATATCAGAAATATGAAAGTGCCGTTTATAACCATGCAAAATACAATGTTGACTGGACAAAGGAAACACAGGTATTTGCATCATTTGCAAGTGGTGTAGCACCTTATTCAATATTCCCGGTACTGCTTATGGGACTTAACTTTTTCAGCAAAGGCACAATTGATGCATCAACATTGTTCTTCTTTGCAATTGTGGCACTTGGCATATACGCTCCTATAGTAAAGGCAACAGGATTTTTTGACCAGGTGGCTCAGATGGGAACAGTTGCGAAAGAAATCAGGGAAGTACTTGACTATCAGGAACTTAAAAGAGCAGACAGCGAATGCGGAAACAAGAAATCTGATATTGAATTTTCAGATGTAAGCTTTTCATATGAAAAGGGAAAAGACAAAATTCTTGACGGGATATCACTTAAAGTGCCGGAAGGAACAATGCTTGCACTGGTCGGAGCATCGGGAAGCGGTAAATCTACTATAGCGAAACTTCTTGCGGGTTACTGGGACGCTGACGAGGGCAACATAACAATTGGCGGAAAGAAAATTTCTGAATACACTCAGGAAGAACTTAATTCACTGATAGCATATGTTGACCAGGAAACTTTCCTTTTTAATATGAGCATAATGGACAATATCAGAGTCGGCAAACCGTCCGCTACAGATGATGAAGTTATGAAAGTTGCTGAACGTGCAGGCTGTGACGCATTTATAAAGGCTTTGCCGGAAGGTTATCAGACTAACACAGGTTCAGCAGGCGGAAAACTTTCAGGTGGTGAACGTCAGAGAATCGCAATCGCAAGGGCAATGATTAAAAATGCTCCGATTATGATACTTGACGAGGCGACCGCAAGCACAGACCCGGAAAACGAAACTTCAATACAGGAAGCACTTTCAAAGGCTACAGAGGGAAAAACACTTGTAGTAGTGGCTCACAGACTTTCAACCATAGTTTCAGCAGAACAGATTGCCTACATAAAAGACGGCAAAGTATATAAAATCGGTACTCATGAACAGTTGCTCAAGGATTGTCCTGAATATGCGGAAATGTGGGAACTTATGAATGACGGAGGTGCAGAGAGATGATAAATTCATTTATCGGTATATGGAATTTCAGTAAGAAACGTCAGAAAAGTTTCGTGAAGTCAATAATCTTCTCATTCATAAAAGGTATGTTTGAGATGACACAGATGTTTGCGATAGTAAGCATAATTCAGGTGCTTCTCGGTATATATCCCGTAAAGACCGGCATAAAGTGGGTTGTAGTTATGATGATTCTCTGTATTGCGGGAACATTCATGACAAGTTACGTTTCACAGATTTCTATTATGGAAACGGGAATGTTCATGGTTGCGGATAAGAGGATTTCAATAGGAAATATACTTAAAAATGTACACCTTGGATTTTTCAATAATTCTTCTACAGGAAGAATAGGAGCAGTTCTTACAACGACACTTTCAAATGTAGAAGCAACTGCACCGATGACACTTATAAATGTTATGGGCGGATTACTCAGTGCGGTTTCGATGCTTATAGTGATGATGTGCTATGAGTGGCACACAGGAGTAATAACTTTTGTGGGAATGGTACTTTACATATTTGCGGTAAACTGGCAGATGAAAATTTCGAGGAGAGATGCTCCGATACGTCAGGAAGCACAGAATGAACTTGCAGATGCAACGGTTTCATTTCTTCAGGGCATAAAGGTTACAAAGGCTTTCAGTTTCAGAAGTGGGGATACACGCCTTAAATCGGCTATTGAAGGAAGCAGAAACGAAAATATAAACATTACCGACAAATCAATGTTTTCTCAGGTTATGACTCAGATGTGCGTAGCAGTATTTGAATCAATAATCATAATCAATGCACTTGTCCTCTATTACAAGATGAATGTAATTTCAATAGACATTCTCATAACAATAATTATTATGAGCTTTATGATTTTTGCGTCAATGCATCAGGCAGGTTCTATACTTTCAATGATAGGCTTGCTTGACAGTGCGATGGACGATGTAAAGGAACTTGAAAGCACAAAACAGCTTGAATGTGAACAGCCTGTACAGACCATAAAGTCAAATGAAATTGTATTCAATAATGTGTGCTTTTCATATGACGAGGGAGAAAGAGAAATACTGCACAATGTTTCACTGAAAATAGAGCCGGATTCACTGACAGCCATAATAGGCCCTTCCGGTTCGGGAAAATCAACGATATGTCAGCTTATACCGAGGTTCTGGGACGTTTCTTCGGGTTCGGTGACAATAGGCGGTGCAGATGTAAGGCACATTGAAACAACGGAGCTTATGAGCAGGATAAGCATGGTTTCACAGAGAACTTATCTCTTTGAAGACACTATACTTAACAATATAAAGTTTGGGAAGAGTGATGCCACATTTGAAGAAGTACAGCAGGTTGCCAAATCCGCAAGATGTCATGATTTCATCATGTCACTTCCTGACGGTTACAACACAGTTATAAAGGAAGGCGGAAACAGTCTTTCAGGGGGAGAAAAGCAGAGAATTTCTATAGCAAGAGCGATGCTCAAAAATGCACCGATTATTATTCTCGATGAAGCAACAAGTGCTTTAGATTCTGAAAATGAACAGGCAATCCTTGAAGCAATAGATGAACTCACAAAGAACAAGACCGTAATAATGATTGCTCACAGAATGAAGACCGTAAGAAACGCAGACCATATAATCGCAGTCGAGAACGGTCGCATTGTTCAGGAAGGCACTCATGACGAACTCGTAAAACAGGACGGAATATACAGACGTTTCGTAAAAGAACGTGAAGATGCAGGAAGTTGGAAGATAAGATAACTGACAGGGAGGATTTAATTAATGGTAAAAAGGGACGCAAACAACACTGAAAAGGATATCCCACAGAAATCACTGATAGAAGCTTTTATTGAGAATGTAAAAAATAATCCCGATGCAACAGCAATTTTCTATGACGGAGATAAGAAACTTACATACAGGGAAACCACCGAAAGAGCAAAACAAATTGCTTATGCACTCAGGACAGCAGGAGTGAAGACAGGAGATAAAGTTGCCGTAAGCCTTAAAAATGGGAAAGACATGATTTGTTCTGTTCTCGGTGTTTTATGGTGCGGAGGTGCATATGTTCCGGTAAACCCTGCACAGCCGGTTGAAAGACGTATTAAAATCTATGAACAGGCGGATATAAAGTATTGTGTTACATACAGCGGTTCGCTTGCCTCGGAAGCAGAGAGTTGCAGAAACATATTTGCGGACGGGATTGGCGAAGATGCGGAAAAACTTGAAAATCCGTATATCGCAGCCCCACAGGAAACAGCATACATAATATTTACTTCGGGTTCTACAGGTGTCCCGAAAGGTGTTGAAATTGCTCACGGTTCGGCATGGAATACAATCGCCGATGTTCTGGAAAGATTTGAAATTACCGAAAAAGATACCGCAATGGGAGTTTCGGCACTTGATTTTGACTTGTCGGTGTTTGATATATTCGGAATGCTTTCGGCAGGCGGTTCACTTGTTGTACTCAATGACGAAGTAAAGAGAGAACCTGCGGAATGGCTTAAACTGATGGAATATGCGAAGGTGAGCGTATGGAATTCAGTTCCTGCATTACTTGAAATGTTGCTTGTGTCACTCAAATCAGATGAAATCCTTGAAGGCCTGAAAACAGTTCTTATATCGGGAGATAAAATCAGACCTGCACTTTATTCTCTTTTCAAGGAACATACAGACAACGGAAGATTTATAGCACTTGGCGGAGCAACGGAAGCTTCAATCTGGTCGAACTTTTACGAAGTAACATTTATTTCAGACGAATGGGATATGATACCTTACGGAAAGCCTCTTTCAAATCAGAAGTTCAGAGTAGTAACTGAAAACGGAGATGCTGAAGACAACGTTACAGGAGAACTCTGGATAGGCGGTAAGGGGCTTGCAAAGGGCTATGTGTCCGCACCTGAACTTACTGAAAAGGCGTTCGTTACAGACGAAGGCGAAAGATGGTATAAAACAGGCGATACAGGTTACTATATTCCGGACGGAAACATTATATTTGTAGGCAGAATAGATAATCAGGTTAAAATAAACGGTTTCAGAATCGAACTCGGAGAAATCGAAAGCAGACTTGCGGAAGTAGGAAACGCAAATCAGGCAGTGGCAATTGTCAAATCTGATGACGCAAAGAAAACTCTTGTCGGAGCGATTGAAACAGTTGATGCTCTTGATTACTGCGAAATAGAAGAAGTTGAAGCCATAGTTGCAGACCCGGAAGACGATAACGATTGTGCGGTAGCGAACTTTATTCAGAAAGTAATTTACCGGAACGGAAAAGAGTTTTTCAATAAGTCTGACTTGTCAGCAGAAAACGCAAAAATCGTTTCACTCTGGGAAAAATTCCTCGATGGCAGAACAGAACCTTTTGAAACAAAGAACAATACGGTAGAAAAACTGCTTGACGGAAAGGTTGAAAAGATGAGGGATATTCTTTCCGGAGAATTGTCACCGGTTGCGTTGCTCGATGATGAGATGCTCGCACCTGCAAAGCTTATGATTACACCTGCGATAAAGGAAATTGCAAGAAGTTTTTCAGGAAGAATCAGAGAGCAGGCAACAGGAAAAGACAGATTTACAATAGCACTGCTTTTTGGAAGATACGGCGATGTATACAGGGAATTGCTCGAACAGCTCAAAGATATTGCAGACAGAATAACAGTGGTTTACTTCGAGAGCAGTAACGCAATACTTAAAGGAGCAGAACAGAATTATAAAGAATACGGCTTTGAATTTAAGTATGTGAAGACAGATTACAATTGTCTTTCAGCAGAATTTGCGGGAATAGCCGATGCTGTTGTGGCAATTAACGGTATGCATCTTTTCAGAAACCTTACATATGGGTTAAGCTGGGTTAAACTTCTCGTGGCAAATGGCGGACGCATTTACATGGCAGAGCCTGAGAAACTTGCTTCAATAGGTCTTATTTCGGCAAGCGTTATCGAATCCGGTTTTATCGAATATGAAAATTCAAGACAGAACGGTTCAATGGTATCCCGTGAAAGTTGGGTAAAGGAATACAACAATATCGGATTTGACAAAATTGAAACAGATGAAACGGACGAAGGAATTTGTACTTACATCGCATACAGCAGTAAGGGAAAAGCTTTCATGAATGAAGAAAAGCTTGCGGAATACTGTTCCGGAAAACTGGTGTCGTACATGATTCCGGAAAAGTTTATTTATGCGGTTAAGTTCCCGCTTACAGCCAACGGAAAGATTGCAAGGAACGTTATTTCTGAATGGTTCAGTGTCGAAAAGAGCCGTAACGGAACTTTGCCACAGACAGAAACAGAAAAACAGATTGCTGAAATCTGGTCGGAAATCTTTTCGGGAAGTCAGGTTTTCGTTGAAGACAACTTCTTTGAAATTGGCGGTGACAGCCTCCTTGCAACGAGAATGCTTAACAGCCTTAGAAACTGTTTCGGCGTAAGTATCAGCATGAGAGAAATTTTTGATAATGCCGTACTTAAAGAAATAGCTTCAATGATTGACGAAAAAATCGGTGACAGTGATATTGAGGAGGGCGAATTATGATAGGTTTGCTCGGAGCAAGCGGAAAAATCGGTTCGGAAGTCAGAAAAGCTCTGATGTTTCTTGACCCGGATATTCAGATTAAATGCGGTTGTCGCAGAGTTCCCGAAAACGTTGAAGGAAACTGGAAACAGACAGATGTAAACAATGAAGAATCTTTCAGAGAGTTTATAACTGATTGTGATTTGCTTATAAATGCAAGCGGTATGACCATTAAGCAGAAAACAGATATTCCGGTTGTGGAAATAGGTGATGACGAATATTACAGGACAGTTAAATATGACGGAACATCATTGATTTACGGTTGCGGAGCAGTTCCGGGAATAATCGGGATTATCCCACGCATTTTGGCGAAAGACTTCGACAGTGTGCAAAGTATCCGTGTTGACTATCTCATAAATGAGCCGATAACCGAAACAGCCGCACTTGATATGGCTTCAAGTTTCAGCATAACGGGAAACAATACGGCAGTATTTAAAACAGAACCCGAAAAAATACCATTCCTCTGTGAAACTGCTTACAGATACAGATTTGCGGACGAAGAAAGTAAGGGTATTGACAAAATCCTTGGGGTAAAAGAAAGCGAATGGTCGATGGTAAGGGAAAGCGATGAATTTGAACAGTTACTTTCAAAGTCATACAGCAGTACGGAAGAATTTGTCGGGCAACTTTGCAAACTCAGCAAGGTAAAACAGCTTGGCAGAGAAAATTCCATAGGCTTCATAACGGAGCTTAAAGGCACTGAAGACGGTAAGGGGAAATCGGTTCTCTGCTATGCTCACAGTCCTTTACCGCATGAAGTTTCTGCAAAGTCATGTGCATCGGTTGCGTATGCACTCTATAAGGGAAAAATTACAGGCGGAGTTTACAGAATGTCACTTTGTCCTGAATGTAAAGAAATATGGGAAACATTTGAGAAACTCAGTCCGTTTGACACTTTCATAACATACCCGTGTTCAATAGCGGACATGGAAACAGAGGAGGAGGGAGAATTATAATGCAGGAGAGGAAAATTTGGAAAGCTGTAGTCTGCGGAACAGGTTTCGGAATGTTTTACATAGAAGCGATAAAACATTTGCCTGAAGAATTTGAGCTTGTCGGAATAGTTGCGAAAGGCAGTGAACGTTCAAGAAAGTGTGCTGAATCATATGGGGTAAAGATTTATAACACTGTTGCGGAAGTTCCGGAAGATGTCGATTTGGCTTGTGTGGCTATAAGGAGCAGTTCTCTCGGCGGCAGTGGTACAGATATGACAGTTGAATTTCTGAACAGAGGAATAAATGTTATTCTCGAACAGCCTGTACACCATGACGACCTGAAGCTTTGTTTCAAGACCGCACAGAAAAACAAGTGTTGCTTTATGACGGGTGACTTGTATATGAATATGCCTGAAATCAGACGTTTTCTTCAGATTTGCCACTTCATGAAGGCAAAGGGAGAAAAAATAGAATACATTAAAGCCGGAAGTTGCGTGCAGGCGTTTTATCCGTTTGTGGAAATTTTCAATCAGCTTGTTTCGGGAAGCGAAATTACAATAAATGATGTTGGTGAACAGATGGGCGGTTTCAAGCAGATTACAGGAATGGCAGGAGATATACCTTTTTCGTTCCAGTTTAATAACTCAATGAACCCGCAAGACCCGGACAATCATATGCAGATACTTCACAATTTCTGTTGTTATTATCAGTCGGGCAGACTTGAACTTGTGGATTCGAGAGGACCTCTTATCTGGTATCAGAGAATGAATATGCCATGGTCGATACTCAAGGACGGTGTATTCCCTGAAACGTATCCGGAACATATGCTTGCTCCCAATATGGAAATTCTCACTCCCGATTTGAGCCGGATTACGAAACCTTATTATCAGATAGCACTGGAAAGCTGGACAAATTGCATTTCCATGGACTTGCAGAAGATAAGGAAAATGAGCGGCGACAGAAAAAAATTTATCATAAAGGCACAGCAGGAACAGAAAGCTTCAAGGCTTTGGAATGACCTTACACAGAAATTCGGGTACGCAGCACTCAACAGCTCTCTTGACCCGAAGACGATATCATTGGAAGAACTGAAATCAGCGGGGGTTTTACCAGAAGAAAGGAAGAATATTGAAAGTGAATGATATGATTGCAGAAAAGCTTTCTGAGCTTTTCAAGAAAAACATAAGGCTCTGGACGGAAGACGGAAAACTTAAATTTAAGGCATCGGCAGGAGTTCTCACAGGCGAAGACAAAGAATTTCTCAAAGCCAACAAGGAGGAAATTATAAATTATCTCCTCAATGACGAAATCAAAATAGAAATCGACAAGGAACATCAGTATGAACCTTTCGGAATGACCGAAATTCAGCAGGCTTATGTTCTCGGAAGAAATCCGGCTTTTGAATACGGCGGAACAGCCTGCCATATATATATGGAGCTTGAGTATGACAGCCTTGACACAGATAAAGTTCAAAGTGTATGGAACAAGCTCATCAAAAGACACAATATGCTTCATGCGGTTATGTCAGTTGACGGTTATCAGCAGATATTGCACGATGTACCTGAATTTAATGTAGAAGTAGTTGAATGCGATTCAAATAATGAAGCCGAAAAGAGGGCTGCCATAAAGTCAGAACTTGACCACAAGATATATGATACAAGCAAATTCCCGCTGTTTTCCGTGGTGGTCAGCAAGGGTACAACCAAAGATATTATGCACTTCTCAATCGAATTCGTAACTGCCGACTGGTCAAGTATCTGGACTGTACTTTCTGAATTTGAAAGCCTTTATTTCAATCCTGAAAAGGAACTTCCGCAACTTGAACTTACATTCAGAGATTACCTGATTGCAGAAAAGAAATTAAGACAGGGAAGCAAGTATTACAGAGATAAGGAATATTGGCTCGACAGAATAGACAATCTTCCGTCAGCTCCGGAATTACCTGTACTCAGCGTAAAGGACAATAACGAAGTACGCTTTGAGAGAAGTCAGTTTTCAATATCCAAGGAAAAATGGGATAAATTTTGTGCAATTGCAAAGAAACTCGGTGTAACTCCTGCAAGTTCGGTAATGACTGCATACGGAATGGCTATTGCAAGATGGAGCAGAAACAAATCATTTTGTCTTAATCTGAGTATTCTTAACAGGCTTGAACTTCATCCGGAAGTAAGCTCGATTATCGGTGACTTTACGGCAAGCAGTCTGCTTGAAGTAGAACATAAGAAAGACAGTTGTTTCAGGGACATTGTTGTACAGACAAACCAGCGTCTTTTTGATGACCTTGACCACAGACTTTTCACAGGCGTAAATGTTCTCAGAGAAATTCAGCAGAGAAAAGGCACTTCCCTTATGCCGTATGTATTCACCGGAGCAATAGGTCTGATTTCTCCCGAAAAGAGCAGGCTTAAAGGAAAGATGAACAATAACGGTATCAGCCAGACACCGCAGGTATTTATGGATTGTCAGGCGATGGATACAGCCGAAGGACTTAATATAAACATTGACTACAGAGCAGGAATATTCCCTGAAAACGTGGTAAATGATATTTGCGGAGTAATGCAGAGTCTGCTCGAAAAGCTTTCGGAAGATGAAAGTTTCTGGATAAAAGCACCGTTTAGAATAGACCTTCCGGAATGGCAGAAGGAAGTCAGAAAAAAGGTTAACGATACACACAGGGAACAGAGAAAATATCTGCTCCATGAAAAAGTTATTGAACAGCTTGAAAAGAATCCGGAAGCGTTTGCGGTTGCAGACTCAGAAACAAGATGGACTTGTGCGGAACTTTACAGTGCAGTAAAGAATACCGTTGCGGAATTGAAGAAAAAAGGTGTCGGCAAGGGCGATTTTGTAGCAGTGGCAATTCCTAAGTCACGCTGGCAGATAGTAGCTTGCCTCGCTATACTCGCAAGCGGTGGTGCATATGTTCCGCTCGATGTGAACAGTGCCGAAAAACGTTCCGAAACTGTACTTGAGAAGATTTCGGCAAAGTGTGTGCTGGAAGTTTCAAATAAGAAGTTCAGCGTTCCTGAAAAGTATCAGGTAGTTGAAATTGATACGATTGAAGACGGCGATTGCGGAAGCCTTGTAAACAACCCTGCAAACAATGAACTTACAGACACAGCATACATAATCTTTACATCAGGTTCTACAGGCGAGCCGAAGGGCGTAACAATGAGCCATGGTGCAGCAGTAAACACAATTGAAGCAATCAACAGAATGTTTGATATAAATTCAGATGACAGAGTATTTAACCTCTCACAACTTAATTTTGACCTGTCTGTTTATGATATTTTCGGGGTAATCGGAGAAGGCGGAGGAATTGTAATTCCTGACCACAGCCAGTACAAGAACCCTGCACACTGGATTGAAATGATGGACAGATACAAGGTTACAGTATGGAATTCAGTACCTGCATTGATGCAACTCCTGCTTATCTATCATTCATACAACAAGGAAAGAGAAATTAATCCGCTTAAAGTGGTAATGCTTTCGGGTGACTGGATAGCACCGGAACAGCCTGACAAACTTAAAGAGCTTTTCCCGGGTGTGAGAGTTATAAGCCTCGGAGGAGCAACAGAAGGCGGTATATGGTCGATTTACCACGAATGCAATTCAGAATATGACAGTAAACCTGAATGGAAGAGTATTCCTTACGGAAAACCTCTCCCGAATCAGACTTTCAAAATTCTTGACAGTTTTCTTCAGGATTGTCCGGTATGGGTTCAGGGAGAACTGTTTATTACAGGTGAAAGCCTTGCGACTTCATATTTCGGGGAAGACGAACTTACCAGAAATTCATTCTTCGGGATAGACGGCACAATGGCTTACAGAACAGGCGACACAGGTTGTTACCACCCTGACGGAGAAATAGAATTTCTCGGCAGAACAGACAATCAGGTAAAAATAAGGGGTCACAGAATTGAACTCGGAGAAATCGAAGCAGTTATCAGAAAGCAGTTTGACATCGAAAATGTAAGCTGTATCGTATATGAGTCAAATCAGGAAAAAAAACTTGTTGCGGTAATTGCGGAAGATATCGAAATAGACGAAAAGATTCTTGAAAGCAGACTTGAAAAATGGCTTCCTGCATATATGATTCCGTCAGCAGTAGTGAAGACCGATATAATTCCTCTTACAACCAACGGAAAAGTCGACAGAAAGAAGCTTGATGAAATTGTTGACAACAGCATGAAGAACAATAAAGTTAAGACCGCAGAAGACGAACAGATGAACGAAACCGAAAAGGCTGTACATGATGTTATGACGGAAGTTCTCGGCGTGGAAATCGGACTTGATGAGAATTTCTATGAAGCAGGTGCAAATTCACTGATACTTGCGAGAGTAGCAGGGAAACTTAACCAGGCAGTAGAAAAATCAATACCGTTTGATACATATCTTGTAAAAATCCTAAATATGCCTACAGTAAGGGCAGTTGCAAAGATTATTGACGAAGCGAGAGCCAAGACCGAAACAATATCGGTTACGGAAACAGCAGAAACAGGACTTACATGGAACAGAAATAACAGTAATGAACTTTGTGTTGTGTTTATGGCAAACCTCAGAACAGATATAATTGAGAAGCTGAAAAACGCAGACAACAAAAATTATCTCTTTGTTCCGGAAAAGATGAATGTTTCAGAAGTTTCAGACGAAATCATAAAGGCTAAACCGGAAGTTCTGACAATACTTGCATCAGACTATGAACTTGCGGATTCTCTCAGAACAGCATCGGTTGTAATGGAACAGGGAGTAATGCCTGAAAAGGTAAATATCCTTGAATCCGACACGGAAAATGAAGTAAGTATAGACGTTGTTTACATGGGCGATTTGAAATTCGGAATAACAACATCGGATACAGACAGCGAGGAAGACATAAAGAGTATACTTGAAGAATACTGTATGGGTGACATTGAAGTTGCTGATTGCAGAACAGATGAACAGATATGGGATTTTATCGGTTAAAGGGGTGTTCAGATGAATAAGGAAAAACATTTTATTGAGAAACTTAAAGAATATGCGGTTGAGCAGGGAGCAAAAACAGCTCTTACCTGCTTCGATTCAGAGGGAAAAGCGGAAAGCGTTTCTTATGCGGAATTTTACAGAAACATTTTCAGAATGAAGAACGGTCTTGAAAAAGCGGGACTTAAATCCGGTCAGTGCTGTATGCTTGCATATGAAGACAGCGAGATTGACTATATAACGGCAGTTCTTGCTATTTCTGTGTGCGGAGCGGTAGCAGTGCCATTCAAGGTTGATTTTAATGATGATGACCTTAACAACAGCAGATACATTGCGGAAAATTCAGAAGCAAGCCTTATAGTAGCAGGAAATTCATATCGCTACCTCAACGAAGTATTCAAAGATATTCCGATTGTAAATATAAAGGACTGCTATTCAGATGATGAGAGTGAAAGCAATATTGCTTACAATGAACATATGATAATTCTTTACACATCAGGTTCAACAGACAGACCAAAAGGTGTTCCATATAAGGAAGAAAGCATATGTTGCATAGCTGAAAATTACAGCAAGGTGAACGGCAGAACAAAAGACAGTGTTACAATGTGTTGTCTTCCGCTCAATCATACTTTCGCACTGATAAGCATGGTTCTTACATCGGTGTGGAAAGGCGGACACACTGTATTGGTTGCACCGGAAGTTTTCGCACTCAATCCGTTCATCTGGCTTGAAAAAGTTTCGGCATACAAAGTTACTCATACAGCAAGCCCTAACATTATGCTTTCAATGATTGCAGATGCGACAGTTAACAGCGAGTACAGAAAAGATATTGATGTAAGCAGTCTTGAAGCGGTAGCTCTCGGAGCAGAATTCATTCAGCCGGAAACAGTGGCGAAATTCACAAACGCACTTAAACATTATGGATTCGGCGAAAACAGAATAACAGTAAACTATGGGCTTACCGAAACATATGCGGCAGTGACTGCGACAAAATTTAATGCCGCACTTCATACCGAAACAGTTGACGGAAAGCAGGTTTACCCGACAGGATATGTACTTGAAGGAAACTCGATGCTTATAATAGACCCGGAAACAGAAGAAGTTATCGAAGACGGCAGAATAGGCGAAATATGCCTTAATGGCTTGTCAGTGTTTGACGGTTACTGGAAACTTAATTCGCAGGAAAGTTTCATCGAAAAGGATGGAAAGAAGTATTTCAGAACAGGCGACCTCGGATTTACAAGAGAAAATGACGGAACAGAACTTTATGTATACGGCAGAATTAAGGAAATAATCAACATAAAGGGTGAAAATTATTCACCGTACTTTATCGAATCCGCAACCGACAAAATTCTTTCAGCTTACGGAAAATCAGTGGCAGTTTCTGTTCCAAAGAATGATACGGAAACACTTGTAATATTCGTTGAACAGGCTGAAGAAATTTCGGAAGCAACTAAGAAACAGTTGTTTGAAGAAATAAAAACATACCTTGTAAAGAGATTGTCAGTTGCTCCGGAAGCAATTGTATTCTCAAAGGCAGGTTCATTCCTTAGAACTCAGAGCGGAAAGCTCCGGAGAACAAAAATGAAGAACCTCTACATCGAAGGCAAATGGGAAGGTACGGAGATAAATGCCGAAGCAGAACATACTTCTGACGTAAAGTTGCTTATAACTAACTTCATAAAGAGATATTCTGACAATGCAGACTTTGACGGTTCGGCATCATTTGTTTCACTCGGTATAAGTTCACTGCTTTCACAACTTCTCATTGCGGAAATATCAGACCGGTACAATGTAGAGCTTTCACTTGCGGATATTAACAAGTATTATTCAGTTGACTTGCTTTCGGAACATATCAAGGCTTTGACCAACAGCAAGGAAAACACCAAAACGGAAAAGACAGAAGAAACAATTTCAGAAGTTCCGCTTACAGATGTTCAGCAGGCATACCTTACAGGAAGAAACCCTGAAATCGAATGGGGCGGAGTACCTTGCCAGTGCTACATTGAAAGAGATATTGAAAATCTCGATATAGAGAAATTCAGAAGTGCGGTAAAGAAGCTTACAGAACGCCATGAAATGCTCAGAACGGTTATAATGCCTGACTTTACACAGAGAGTTCTTGACGACTGGACACCTGAAGTTGAAGTGCAGAATGCCTGCGGTGAATCAGGTAATGCAATTCTTGAAAGGACAAGAAAAGAAATGTCTGAAAATATGTTGCCGTCCGATGAACCTTTGTTCAAAATTGTTGTTTCGGAAACAGACAATAATATTTTCAGAGTACATATACAGATTGATATGATTTGTTGTGATGCGATGAGTATTCTCATTTTCTGGAGTGACCTTAAAAAGATTTACGACAATGAAAAACTCGGCGAACTTTCAATGACCTTTGCGGAATATCAGGCACATGAAAATGACCCTGAAAAGAAAGAAGCTGACAGAAAATATTGGAGAGAGAAACTTAAAGATTTTCCGTCTGCCCCGGAACTTCCATGGAATGCTAAAGCCGACAAGGTTTCAACAGGTTCTTTCAGCCGTCATAAGATTACAATAGACAAGGAAAAGTGGAGCAAGTTTGAAAAGCTTACTGAAGAACTCGGAATTACTCCTACAACTGCAATGCTTACTCTGTTTTCGGAAACTCTTTCAGCGTTCGGAGCAGGTGCGGAATTTGCACTCAGCCTTACAACACTCGGAAGAAAGCCTGTAAACAAGAGTATATACAATGTAATCGGTGATTTCACAAAGGTTATGCTCCTTGCGGTTAAGTGCCGGAGAAAGAGTTTGCTTGAAAATGCACTCAGCATACAGGAGAATATGAAAAAAGACCTTGAACATACCGATTTCACTTCTATCGACATCGCAAGGGAATTCTGGACAGAAAGCTCAGTTTATCCGGTAGTATTCACAAGCTTTCTCGGTATGGAAAAGATAACCGGAGAAACCACACCGTTCTCAGACAAGAGCTATTCACAGTCATCAACTCCGCAAGTCCTGCTTGACAATCAGATTCTCATTGCTGATGAAGGTATTATGATATGCTGGGACGCAGTTGAAAAGGCTTTTGCTGACGGAATGCTTGACAAGATGTTTGAAGCATACACAATGTTGATTGAAAAGGCATTCAATAAAGATTTTTGGCTCAGTGAACTCAGAGATTTAAGAACAGAACATGACAAGGAAGTTCAGAACAAGGCAAATTCTACAGCAGATGAAACTATTCCGATAATGACACTTGCAGACGGCTTCATTGAACAGGCTGAAAAACACCCTGAAAGAAGGGCTGTTGTTCACAAGGGCGTTACATATACATACGGAGAATTGAAAAAACGTGCTGACCAGATAAGCCGGTTGCTCGAAGAAAACCATATTGAAACAGGCGACAGGGTTATGATTCAGATGGATAAATCATTTGACCTTATCGCCGCAATAATGGGAATTGTTCAATATGGTGCGGTTTACTTGCCGATGCCACATGACCAGCCACAGAGCAGACAGTCAGATATTTACAAAAAGGCACAGGCAAAATGCATGATTACCGATAATCCGGAAGAAATAGCCGAAGAAATTCCGGTTCTTACTATGAAAGATGCCGACACTAAGGATGGTAAATGGAACAGGAATAAAATTTCACCTGACCAACTTGCCTATATAATTTATACATCAGGTTCAACAGGAACTCCGAAGGGCGTTGCAATTCAGCATCGTTGTGCAATGAATACGATTGTAGCGGTAAACAGATATTTAAACCTTGGTGAAGATGATTGTCTTATAGGGCTTTCATCAGTAAGCTTTGACCTTTCAGTATATGATATTTTCGGAGCGTTCACAGCAGGAGCAGGCTTGCTCGTGCCTACAGAAGCAGAGAGAATAGACCCTGCTTGCTGGATAACACTCTGTAAGGAAAACAATGTTACCGCATGGAATACCGTTCCGGCAATTATGGACATTCTGCTTGACTACTGCATAGCGATGGATAAAGTTCCGGCAGGACTCAACATAAAGAACGTAATTCTTTCAGGCGACTGGATACCTATGGACTTGTTCGGAAAGCTCAGTAAGGTTATACCGCAGGCTAAACTTACAAGTATGGGCGGAGCAACAGAAGCTTCAATCTGGTCAAACTATTATCCTGTAAGCAGGATTGAAGACAAGTGGGTTTCAATTCCTTATGGTTATCCGCTTCCGAACCAGATTTTCCATATTCTCGATGACTTTAACAGACTTTGTCCGTGCGGAGTAAGCGGAAAGCTTTGTATCGGCGGAAAGGGCGTTGCTTACGGATACTACAATGAAAAGGAACTTACGGAAAAAGCTTTCATCATGCATGAAGATACAGGAGAACGCTTGTACGATACAGGCGATTACGGCAGATATGATGAAGACGGTTGCCTGATATTCATGGGAAGAAAAGATACTCAGGTAAAGATTAACGGTTACAGAATCGAACTCGGAGAAATCCAATCTGCCCTTGATAAGATAGGTTATGAAAGCAATACCGTTATAGTTTCTGACGAGGGCAACAGCGGAAAGAAACTTATAGGCTTCGTAAAGACCGACAAGGAAATCAATGAATCGGAACTTAAACAGCTTGTTTCACAGTATCTCCCGAATTACTTCGTACCTGACAGAATAATTGCGGTAAGCGATATGCCTGTTACCGCAAACGGAAAGATTGACAAAAAATCATTGCTCAGTCAGTACAAAAATTTCAGCAAAAATCACTCCGGCAAGCAGTCAGACAATACAGTTATGACAGACAGCGACAATGCAGTGCTTGAACTCCTCAGAAAAGAACTCAATATACCTGAACTTTCCATAAGCGACAGCCTTACAGGGTGGGGAATTACCTCACTTTCACTTATAAGACTTGCAGGACAGCTTGAAACGGCTTTCGGACACCGTGACAATATCAATAATATTATCAGATACAGAACAGCCGAAGACTTCATTAACTACTACAGAAACACAAGCATTGATGATGTACAGAAGAAGATTGATGAACAGAATGAAGAAAATTTCAGAAATGCAATGGAATTTGCAAAGAATGACCCGCTTTACAATCACCCTGTAATGCAGTCAATTATGGAAGAACTTCAGGAAATCAATATATCTTCCGGTGACCTGCTTGCAGACCTCGGACTTTCATCGCTTTCGGTAATCAGAATTGCGAATAAGCTTGAAAGTGAATACGGTTGTCGTCCTTCAATACATGATATGCTTGAATATAAGAAGATAAGCGACCTTATAGACTTTTATGAGAGAGAAGGAAACAGGGAAAATACGGATACTACTCAGGAAGACAATGCATATGATGAAGAACTTGCAAAACTTCCGCCGGTTATCAGATGTATCTGCGAAGTTCTCAATATCCGTGACATTGATGAAAATGCAGACCTTACAGAGCTTGGACTATCATCACTTTCAGTAATCAGAATTGCAAACAAGCTCGAAAGCGAATACGGTTGCCGTCCGTCAGTACATGATATGCTCAGGTACAAGAAAGTAAAAGATATTATGGACTTCTACGACAACAGGGAAGAAACAGAAGAAACAGAAGAGATTGACAACAATCGTGAAGAAGAGCTTGCGAAGCTTCCGCCTGTTTTAAGATGTGTGTGCGAAGTCCTCAATCTCAGCACGGTTGATATTAATGACAGTTTCGTAAACCTCGGAATTTCATCACTTGAAATGATAAGAATTGCAAACAAGCTTGAAGCCCTCTACGGAAAAAGACCATCAGTACAGGAACTTGCAGAACAAACAAGTCTTAAACAACTTGTTGACTTTTATGAGGGAATGGAAATAAGAAATCAGGAAGAAACACAGGAAGACATTGACCGCAAGACAGCAGTTAATCTCTATAACCTCTGCCGTGACTCGGACATAATCCTCTGGCCTGAAAACGGAAAACTCAGATTTAAAGCTCCAAAAGGTGCAATTACTCCTGAAATAAAACAACAGCTTTCGGAAAACAAAGAAATCCTGCTCAATTACCTTTCCGAAAATGATTCCGTTACAAGTCAGGATTTGACACCGCTTCAGATGGCTTATGTAATCGGAAGACAGAACCAGTACGTTCTCGGCGACATAACAGCACATTACTACGTTGAATACAGAGCAGAAAATCTTGATTTGGACGCACTTCAGGACGCAATTAACGAACTTATCATCAAGAACGAAATCCTTAGAACAATCATTACTCCGGAAGGAAGAATGAACGTATACAGAATGAATCCGGGTTATACAGTTGAAGTTGTAGGTTGTGATGAAAATAATATTCCTGAAAGAAATCTCAGAGAAGAAATGAAAGACCATCAGTTTGAACTCGGAAAGTGGCCTATGTTCGATGTAAAGGTTACAAAATACAGCGAAGAAGAAAGCATTGTTCACATAGGTATTGATTGCCTTATACTTGACGGCTGGAGCATCAATATGTTCCTCAGCCAGTTCATCAAGGCGTACACAGGAAATCCGGTAGAAGTTACAGATTACACATTCAGACTTTACCTCGAAGAAGAACGCCGTTGGCTCAGAAACAAGCAGTACCACAGAGAATCCCAGAAATACTGGACTGAACAGATTGACAGACTTCCGCCTGCTCCGCACCTTCCGCTTAAAAACAGACTGGAAGACATAAAGAAACCTTCATTCAGAAGAAAAAAATTCTTTATGAATGAACAGCGTACATTTGCGTTCTTCCAGAGAATGAAGAAATATAACCTTACACCGTCAATCGTACTTTGTACGGCATACATGATGAGCCTTTCAAAGTACAGTGAAAACCCTGATGTAACGCTTAACCTTACAATGTTCAATCGTCAGCCGGTACACCCTGATGTTCAGCAGGTACTCGGAGATTTCACAAACATTGCCCTTATCGGCTACCACAGCAGTGACGAAAAGAGAGGTTTCCTGAAACACACCGAAGGAGTAAGCAAAGAACTCTGGAATGCAATTGAATACAGAAGTTTTAATGTTATAAACCTGCTCGGTCAGCTTGCAGAAAAGTATGATGACGTGATAGCTGCACCTTATGTATTCACCAGTCTTCTCGACAAAGAGGGAGAAAAGGGCGGAGATATAATGAAGAAGGCAGGATTTACAGAAATCTTTGCACAGACTCAGACACCGCAGGTTGTACTTGACCATCAGCTTTACCTTGCTGACGGAAAACTTTTGCTTGTACTTGACTATGTGGAACAGGCGTTTGATGATGAGATGCTTTCAGCGATGTTCAAGGACTATACGGACAGAGTTGAAGCACTTGCAGACAATGAAAACTGGGAGGAAGTATATGATTAAAAATAGAAAGTCAAAGTTTCTTTGCAGACCGAGTTTTGACAAACCGATTGTGTTTTGTTTCAACCACGCAGGAGGAAACGCAATGGCATATCAGAAATGGATGTCATCGGATGAAAGAGTGGACTTTATACCGGCAGAACTGCCGGGACACGGCATACGAATCAGCGAAACACGAATGGAAGACATCAGGGACGTAAGCAGACAGTTTGCGAAAGAAATTGCTGAAATGATGGCTTTCAGAAAAAACACAGAATTTTCCGTATTCGGACACAGTCTTGGAGCAATCATAGCTTTCAATGTGGTTCACAGACTGGAAAAGAAATATATGTTATCACCGACTTGTCTTCAGGTTGCGGGGCGTGAAGCTCCGCAGGAAGAAGACCCGTCTTCATACAGAACGAGTATGGGAAAAGAGGCTTTGCTCGAAGAACTCGTAAATTACGGAGCTACACCAACAGAACTTCTCGAAAACAAGGAGTACATGAATGAATATGTACTTCCGATAATGTTCAGCGACTACAAGATAGGCGAAAGTTTCGTATACACCAATCAGAAAGTTTCTGCACCGATTGTGGCTTATTACGGACGTGAAGATATGGGAGCAGGCGAAAAAGTTATGGCAGAATGGGAAAAGGTTACTACAGGCGGATTTAATTTAAAAGGATTTGCAGGCGGACATTTCTTCGTGCTTGACGAACAGAACAACTTTCAGGACGCACTGGCAACGGATTTATGCAAATTTGTTAAGAAACCGAAGATTTCTTCAAAGATTATTATTCCGAAAACTGTACACTATGAAAGAGGGGTAATATAAACTTATGATAAAAAAGGCAACTAACAAATGGTTTGCACATTGTACCTCAGAACCCGATGCGGAAATAAATATACTTTGCTTTGTGTTTGCCGGCGGAAGTCCGAGTTTCTTCGCACCGTGGACACCGCTTTTCCCGGGGAAAGTAAATTTTTTGCCGGTACTTTATCCGGGCAGAGAAGTGAGAATAAAGGAAAAAGTACCGGATAATTCAGAAGAACTTATAAAGCAGTTCATAAAGGATAACCCGAAAGTTTTTGAGAAACCGTATATCATATGGGGACATTGTTCAGGCTCATTGCTCGGACTGGAACTTGCATATGCGAAAAGCCTTGATGGCAGACCGCCCAAAGCCTTTATAGTAAGCGGTTGCGAAGCTCCTCAGTATGCACTCAGGCTTATTCCGGACGTAAAGGAAAGTTTCGATGAAGTCAGCACGGACGATATTCTGAAATCATTGAGAGCTTATGACCTTATGCCTGATGATATGCTTGACAATCCGGTATTCAGAAGTTATTTCATGCCGATATACCGTTCAGACCTCAGTATGTTTAGCAAGTACAGATACGACAACAGAAAGAAACTTGACTGTCCGGCACTCGTGATGAACGGCACGGAAGACATAATGCTCAAACGTGAAAATATAGAAAAATGGAAAGATTGTTTTTCAGGCAATGTGGAAATGCTCTGGTACAGTGGGAAACATTACTTTGTAAATGACCATAAGGAAGAAGTCATGGATAAAATCTGTGAATTCTGTAAAATAGAAAGGTGATGTATTTGCATGAGTAATATTAAGAAACTTCCGTTATTGCCACAGCAGAAGAAACTTGTGGGATATGAACTTAACGAGGACAGCAAAGGCTCACAGAATGCAGGAATAGCCTTTCAGTTAAAGGGCAATGTTGACTTTGAAAAGGTTGACAGATGCCTTGAAAAGCTAAACGAACTTTATGACACATTCAGAATGAACTTCATGACTGACGAAAACGGCGAAACAGTACATAAAGTCAATGATTTCAGACTTGAATGGATAAGACATGACATGACAGGTGCTGACGACAAGGCAGTTATTGAACTTGCAGAAAAAGAAGTGCAGACACCTATTGATGTACTCAATAATCCGTTGTTTGAATTCCATATGTATAAGGTTTCTGATGAAAATGTATTTCTGCTTGTGAAGGCAAGTCATATAATTATTGACGGACCTTCATTCACGGCAATTTATGTTCAGCTCTCGGAACTTTATAACGGTGCTGACATAGTTAAACCGTTCATGTGGCAGGAATTTATTGAGCAGGAAACCGCATATGCTTCTTCGGCTATGGGTAAGAAAAGTGCTGACTACTGGAAAAGTCAGCATATACCCCAGTCGGTAAACAGAGAAGATATTGAAAAGCCAGACTATTCATCAGCAGAAAGGGAAGATAACAGACTTTCAATGGCAGAACTTAAAGCTATCGCCAAAAAGAACAAGACATCAATATTCAATATCCTGCTCTTTCTGTACAATGTATCTCTTGCGGAACTGTTCGGCAGAAATGATTTTGCGGTAACATATACGATTACAAACCGTTTCAAAGAAAATATGAGATATATGGTGGGTCTGACAACTCACAATATCCCGTATGTACTTGAAAATATAGATTCAAAGGACACAGCACAGCTTATAGCAGAAACAAAGAAACAGCTTAATAACGGATTTTCAAATTTTATTATGGGCGAATGTGCGGAAATACCTTTGTTCACGCTTTCATATCTTAGCGAAACTATAAAGCTTCCCGAATGGAATGGACTTGAAGTAATACGTCACCCGTTTAACGGAAAGCAGAATTACGGAGATATGACATATACGCTTATATGCAGTGAACAAAAAGATTTTGTCGAACTTGTAGTGAACACGGACAGAAGAATATACAGACAGGAATTTGACTATATGCTGTTCAGAACTATGAAAAAGAAGCTTAACAGTATATTCGGTGAACTGGAAGCATAAATACACACAGGCAAAGGAGTAAGTAAATGGATATAAAGAAGTTACCTATGACTAATACACAGGCTAATTATGTAAAGTTTGAAGAAGTATCTCCGTCAGTATTCAATCTTTCCAATGGCTTTCTGCTTAAAGGCAAATACAATATGGAACGTATGAAAAAAGCAGTCAGAAAACTTTACGAAAGACATGACGCAATGAGAATGGTCATGAAAAAGGACGAAAACGAATTTTATCAGACAATCGGCAACAATATTCCCGACCTTGAAGTAATCAGCCTTAAATCCGAAAGCAGAGATGACAGGTACAATGAAGCCATGCAGGATGCTCATACAAGAGTGCGTCAGGATATTGCATTCAGTGATGAGGGAATGTATCGTTTCTGGGCTTATGAACTTTCAGATGAAGAAATGGTTGTAATGTACATTGCAAATCATTCGGGAACAGACGGAACATCAATGGCATTACTCAACATGGAACTTGAAATGCTCTATGAAAATCCGGACAGAACAGATATTCCGCAGAGCAGTAATTTTGAGGACTTTATGATTGAAAGAAAAGAACTTACCGAATCCGAAAAGTACAGGAAAGGTTCTGAATACTGGAAAGCTATCGCAGAAAAAGGCGAAATGGCTGAATTGCCTGAACATGAAGAAGTAACTGAAGACTGTATTTCAATGGAAATAGGAGCTTTTGTAGTTCCGCTTGAAAAGATTCATAAGATTGCGAAAGCCGGCAAGACTTCAAACTTCAATGTAGTTTTCCTGATGTACAGACTTGCACTTTATGAACTTCTGCACAAGAAAAATATCTTTATGACATACATTTTCACAGGCCGTATAACTCCGAAATACTTCCGTACATTCGGATTTATCGCACAGGGAGCAGGTTCGGCAATAGAAATAGATGATGAAGCGGACTGGGCGGAAAATCTTAAAAAAGTAAAGACAGAAATGAATGAATCTATGAAATATATCAATTATTCAGACAGTACGGTTTTTGGGGAATATGTTCTTTCATATATGCCTAAGACCGGTTCGGAAGTAAAGAGAACTTTTGCAGACCTTGAAAGCACGCCTTTCATCATTCATTCAACTTCGCAGTTCAAAGGAAGACTTTATGCGATAATTGCAACAGAAATGAATGATGTTGTGTATATGTATCCCATGTGTGATGTAAGCTTTTACGGCAAGGAATTTACAACGGCTTTCGGCGACATCATGAATAAGTATGCGGACAGACTTGCAGAAAATACAAATATGTCAATCAGGGAACTTACAAAGTAACAGGAGGATTTTTTTAAGATGGATAACAGAAAGAATATTATTGATATGCTTGCGGAACTCTGGCAGGCTGTACTTGAACTTGACGAAACACCTACAGAAGAAGCGGACTTTTTTGAACTCGGCGGTAACTCTTACAAGGCGTTTTTCGTTATAACAAATCTTCCTGAAGAGTACGAAGGGAAACTTGAAATGAACGACTTCTTCGAGTACGAAACACTCGGAAAAATGGCAGACCGCCTGATTGAAAATGTGAATACACCGACAGAAGAATAATCGCTTATGGAACATGAATGCCGGCGACCGCCCCTT
>URWK01000003.1 GCA_900551505.1 uncultured Ruminococcus sp.
TATAACTTTCAGCGGTGTAAGGCTCTTGAACGTTACCCCGAGCGAAGTTATGACCGTAAACCCACGGAAAATTATAAGCATTATCCTTACCCAGTTCGCACCCTTCAGCAAGGCAACTGCAAGAATTATTGTTATTATAACGCTTAGTAAAGTGTAATTCGCAAAGAACCAGCCGAATAATGCAATTAATATCATCGCACCGGCAACAAGCATAGTCTTGTTTTTCCCTCTGTTCAAGGCTGTTCACCTCCTTAATCTGCCGGCATTTCAGTTGTTTTCCTGAATGATTATATCTTTTATATCAACGTACTTGCCGTCTGCCCAAAGTCTTTCAAGCTGATAATAATCTCTTGTTTCCTTGTTGAACACATGAACAACAATATCTGAATAGTCGAGAATTACCCAGTTTCCGGCCTGATAACCTTCTGTACGAGTAGGCTTCAGCCCGAGTTTTTCAAAAAGTTGAAATTCAACTTCATCGGCAAGTGTTTTTGTATGAACTGTACTTGTACCGTTTGCAATCACAAAATAGTCTGCAATAACTGTAAGGTCAGAAATACCGATAACTTCAATATCTTCTGCTCTTTTGCTGTCGAGTGATTTTACTATAAGTTCAAGTGTTTTGTTTTCCATTTTAAACCTCTTTTCTGTATATACCAATCTGTGTTACTGCGTGGTTTCCGTAGTTTCAGTAATTTCTTCCTTCTTCTGACCCGGAGTAGCACCATTTATAAGTGACTGGAAGTCATCTTCCGTATTTTCATACCATTCGCCTGTATTTACAAGTTCCTCAATAGGCATGATAATTGCAGGAACTTCCCTCTGATACGGTCTGAAATATTTGTTAAGCATATCTGCAGTTGAATCTCTGTGTATTGACCAAACCGCCTGGTCACCATACATATAACCTTCGCCCGGTATCATGAATACTTTCGTCTGGGCGAGGTCTACGCCAAGACAGAAATTCGCAAGCTCTGTTATATCATTTACGGAAAGGTCTGTTCTTACGCTTTTCATAACTGTAGGAAGAACATTTACAATTTCCTTAATACCCATATTTTTTGCTTTTTCCATGCAGGCAGCCAAAAATAATCTCTGAACTTTCATTCTGCCGGTATCGCCTTCAACATATTCTCTTCTGAAACGCACAAACCATTCGGCTTGCTGACCGTTAAGGGTCTGTGGACCTGCTTCGATAATCTTGTCCGCTTCGTAAACTATCCTCTCTGGAACGTCAATCTGTATGCCGCCTATTGCATCAATGATATTTACAAGGTCCTGACAACCTATCATTACATAATGGTCAACCGGAAGATAAAATTGGTCATTGATAATTTCAACTACTCTGTTTATAGGCGAGAGTTCCTGATTTCCCTCAAGGTATGCCGCATTTATCTTTCCTGTAGAACCGATTCCTACATATGAATCTCTTGGAATCTGGAGAATTTTTATTCTCTGTTCTTTGATATCGAGCGACACAAGTATCATTACATCGGTGTGACCTTCTTCTTCGTCCATTCCAAGACAAAGTATATTAACCTGATTTTCGACAATCTGGTCTATATCAAGGTCATCATCATCATATTCACTGTCCACATTTGAAAATTCAAGCTTATTCTCAACTGTTCCTTCATTACCTATAAGCGGTTTCCAGTTCATAAGTGCATGATAACACATTGCTCCGACCATAAAAGCCGCACACGCTATCGCAACACCTGCAATAACTTTCTGTGAAAGCGTCATTTTCTTATACTTTTTCTTTTTTGCCTTGGATTCTGTATTGTGGGAAGCCATTTCCTCATTTCCTGCCTTTCATGTTATCCTTTTCTTTTTTCCGTTACAAAAATAAAGACCTGCTCAGCAATAAGAAATCTCTGCAATTACTTTTTATCGCTGTTTTTCTTTTTATCCTTTTCTTTCTTTTTCTGTGTCATCACATAAGCATATTGATTATATGCCTGTACCGTGTATTCGGGAATAAAACCGTTCTTTTCTGTCACACTTGCCATAGAAAATTTCAGAGCCTCAAGCATAGCTTTGTTAAGGTCGTTTCTTGCAATCTTTCTCATTCTGTCAACATCTTTATAAGTTCTGTCGGCAGAAGTCAGGTCAGCCATATATACTATTTCTTCAAGCCTTGACATTCCTGCACGTCCGACAGTATGGAAACGGATAGCATTTATAATATCCGGGTCAGAAACTTTCAGGCTCTCTCTCACATACCAAGCCCCTGCTATAGCGTGCCACAAGGGAGGTGACAATAATTCTTCACGGGTCACTGAAAGACCGCTTTTCATTACCATTTCCCGCTGTTCTTCGGGAGGCAGCTCTTTACATATATCATGCAGAAGTCCTGCTAAATACGCTTTGTCAGGGTTTTCCCCGTAAATAAAAGATAAACGATAACTTTCGTCAGCAACGTTCATCGAATGCACAAAACGTTTCTTTGAAAGTCTGTTTCTGAGAAGTTCAAGTTTTTCCATTATGTTATCCAAAATATCACCACATCTTCAGCTCAAATATAATTTTTTCAGTCTAATATATTGTACTACTTTTATATTCAAATAGCAAGAACAATCAATGTTATTTTTCAGATTTTTTCTTATGAGCGTTGAAGATACCGTAATTGGCGGAACATCTGTTATATTTATTCTGCCATACTTAGAAAGGCTTTCAGCTTTTTCAGTAAGCTCTGACATATCGCCATTCTGCCTTGACACGACTGCAAGAGTGACATTTTTCATGATTTCCTCAAACTCTCTCCACTCATCAAAGGTAAGCAACATATCGCTTCCTATAAGCAGAAAAAGTTCATCATCGGGAAATTTTTCACGGAAATGACGGACTGTATTTATTGTATAACTCACTTCATTTCTTTTAAGCTCGAAATCACTTACTTCAAGCCCTTTAATGTCCTCCGTTGCAAGCCTGCACATCTCAAGCCTGTCAGCCCCCGAAACATATTCCGAACTGTCACGGTGCGGTGAAATTCTTGACGGTAAAAGTATCACCCTGTCAAGTTTAAGGCTGTCCCTCACGCTTTCCGCAAGGTGTATATGCCCATTGTGTATCGGGTTAAAGCTTCCTCCGAAAATACCTGTCTTCATAGTCTTATTTAAGTTCTATAACAGGATTTTTTTCATTGCGTCTGTAAAGTACAATCTTGCTTCCGATAGTCTGCACAAGTTCGGAATTTGTCTTTTCCGCAAGAATGTTTCCTGCTTCTCTCGGTGAATATTCCATACAGTTTTCAAGCACTCTGAGTTTTATAATTTCCCTTGCTTCAAGTGCATCGTCAACCTGTTTTATAAGGTTATCGCTTATACCACCTTTCCCAATCTGAAAAATTGTGTCGATATTCATTGCGATTCCTTTAAGTTTTGCCCGCTGTTTACTTGTAATCATATATTTATTAATCTCCTCAATTATCTGTTGTTAAGCACTACAGACAATTTTTTAAGTGCGTTGCTTCTGTGGCTTACGGAATTTTTCTGTTCCGCAGGGATTTCAGCGAAAGACTTTCCGTCATACATGAAAATCGGGTCGTAGCCAAAGCCGTTTTCACCAATGGGTTCGTAACCGATTTTGCCTTCACAAGTTCCTCTGACTACTGTTTTTTCTCCGTTTTCGGCTATATAACAGATACAGCATACAAATCTTGCGGTTCTCTTTTCATCGGGAACGTCTTTCATTTCCTCAAGTATTTTAAGACACTTTTCGGCATCGCTTATATCTCCGCCGTACCTTGCCGAATAAATCCCCGGTCTGCCGTCAAGTGCATCTACTTCAAGTCCGCTGTCATCTGCAATTACTGCACATTCAGAAAGCTTGTGAACGGCATTTGCCTTGAGAAAAGCATTTTCTTCAAATGTCGAACCTGTTTCCTCCACTTCAAGCTTTATGCCTGCCTGTGACTGCGAAATTATTTCAGCGTCCTTTACTATCCCCGAAAATTCACGGAGCTTGTTTTTATTGTTTGATGCAAGAATTATTTTCATTTCCTACTCCTCACTTACTTTTTACCGAAACCGAAAAAACCTTTTTTCTTTGGTTTTTCTTCCTGTGAGTCTTCGTCCTTGTCCTTCTTTCTGAAAAGTCCGAAGAAACCGCCTTTTTTCTTTGTGTCTTCCTGTTCTTCGTCATCGTCTTCCTCAAGGTCTTCTTCATCAACGTAAGTGGTGATAATGTCTTCAAGGTCATAAGCTTCATCAGGAATATTAACCTCGAATTTCGGTGGTTCTTCAGGAATATTTACTTCAAATCTCTTTTTAGGAGCTTCAATAACATCTTCAACCATTCCCGAATCCTCAATAATTTCTTCTTCAACCTTTTCGGGTTCTGTTTCTTCAACTATAATTTCTTCCTGCTCAATTATTTCAGGTTCTTCAACTATGGTTTCTTCTTCAGGTTCGATTACCTCAGCTTCTTCAATTACGGTTTCTTCTTCAGGTTCAATTACCTCAGCTTCTTCAATTACGGTTTCTTCTTCAGGTTCGATTACTTCAGGTTCTTCAACTACAGTTTCTTCTTCCTGCTCAATTGTTTTGGGGTCTTCTTTCTTCTTTCCGAAAATTCCGAAGAATCCGCCTTTCTTCTTAGGCTGTTCGTCTGTTTCCTCAATGGTTTCTTCCGATACGGCTGTTTCTTCCGCAATTTCATCATCGGATTTCTGTTCTATGAATTTGATTTCTTCTTCATCATCGTAAGTACCGCCGAACAGAGCCTTGACAAACATTTTGCTGTTAAACGGCTGTAAATCGTCTATCTTTTCGCCTACGCCTATGAGCTTCACAGGTATACCAAGTTCATTCTTTATCGAAATAACTATACCGCCTTTCGCCGTACCGTCAAGTTTCGTAAGCACTATACCCGTAATGTCCGCAACTTCCTTGAACAATCTCGCCTGGTTTACCGCATTCTGTCCCGTGGTTGCATCAAGCACAAGCAAAATTTCCTTTGCACTGTCGGGGGCTTTGTCGTTTATAATTCTGCCTATTTTCGCAAGCTCCGTCATAAGATTTTTCTTATTATGAAGTCTTCCCGCAGTATCGCAAATCAATACGTCACAACCTCTTGCCTTAGCCGCATCAATAGCATCGAATACTACAGACGCAGGGTCAGAACCTTCAGAATGTTTCACAATGTCAACGCCTGCTCTTTCCGTCCACACTTCAAGCTGTTCAATTGCGGCAGCTCTGAAAGTATCGGCGGCGGCTACAAGAACCTTTTTACCGTCATCTTTAAGCTGTTTGCAAAGCTTGCCTATAGTTGTGGTCTTGCCTGCACCGTTTACGCCTATAACCATGATAATTGACGGCTTGGTCGATATGTCAAGCAACCGGTCTTCACCTATCATATCTGTAATTACTTCTTCAAGCAGTGCCATTATTTCCTTTGGGTCTGTAATACCACGTTCCTTAATCTTTTTTCTTAGCTGATTACAAATTTCCGTAGATGTCTGAACCCCCATATCGCTCATAATCATAGTTTCTTCAAGTTCGTCAAAAAGGTCTTCATCTATCTTTGTAAATGAGTTTATAACGCCCTGAAATTTTGACATCATGGATTCTTTTGTTTTAAGAAGTCCCGTTTTAATCTTATCAAAAATACTCATAAGCTTTTTTCGCTCCTCTCTTTAATCCGGTGTCTGTTCTAATTTCATAAGTTTTGAAATGCCGTTATCCTGCATAGTCACTCCATAAAGTATATCGGCAGTTTCCATAGTGCCTCTCCTGTGGGTAACTGCAATGAATTGCGTGGTCTGCGTGAATTTCCTGAGATATTCAGCATATCGCTTCACATTGACTTCATCAAGTGCCGCATCTATTTCATCAAGAATACAGAATGGTGCGGGATTAACCGAAAGTATAGCAAAATATATGGCTATCGCAACAAAAGCCTGCTCCCCTCCCGAAAGAGATATTAAGTTCTTTATCACCTTTCCCGGTGGAGTAACTTCAATTTCTATACCGGTTTCAAGCGGATTTTCCGGCTCTGTAAGTTTAAGCTGTGCTTTACCGCCTCCGAAAAGGTCTGTGAAAATCCTTCCGAAATTTTCGTTTATCTGCGTGAAACTTTCGGTAAAGATTTTTTTCATGTCACCCGTAAGTTCCGATATGAGTTTTTCAAGTTCCGCTTTTGATTTTCTCACATCGTCAAGCTGTGCCGACATGAAATTATATCGCTCTGAAACTTCCTTATATTCCTCAATCGCACCTATATTAACATCGCCCAGCTCCTTAATCTGCTTTTTCAGCACATCAAGTTGCAGTTGTGTCTTTTCGGTATCTCCGGCAGGTTCGGCAAGCTTTTCGGCTTCCGAGCGTGTCAGTTCGTATTCCTCCCACATTTTAAGAATAATTTCATCAGATTGTTTTGAAACAGCGGTTTTCTTTTCTTCTGTCCTGCTGAGTTCACGGGAGATATTCTCTTTCCGGTTAAGTACCTTTTTAAGCTCTGCCCTTATCTGTGTTATTATTGTTTCTATGTTATCATGATTTTTGCGGTATTCAAGGACTTTTTCTTTATATTTTTCTATATTTTTGGTTAATTCTGTACACTTTTTTTCAAGTTCGACAATGCAAGCTTTCTTTTTCTCTGTGTCTTTTTTGAGAATTTCAATAGCGGTTATACTTTCATTGCACAATCTCACTAAATTTCTCTGTTCGGTTTCTGCCGAAAGCTTTTCTTTAGTAGTTGCTTCAATGTCCTTTTCGACCTCTACAAGACGGATTTTCAAATCTGATACGGAATTGCCGAGCAATTTCTGTTTTTCAGCCATACTGTTTATTATTTCGGCATCTCCGCTCATACTGTCTTTGATTTCTGAAATATCCGTTGCGAGCTGTTCGGAATCTTTTTCCGCCTGCTCAATTTTTGTTTCAAGGTTTTCAGCCGTTTCAAGCAATATTTTTGTTTCCGCTTCAAAGGTCTTGTCTTCATCGCTGAACTGTATAAGCAATTTCTTTTTTGCATTTGTTTCGGCTTCAATTTTTATTTTTTCCGCCTCTATGTCCGATTGTTGCTTATGTACGTTTTCTTCTTTTTCTATGTAGTCAAGGAGTTGATTTTCGATTTCCTTACGCTTTTCGATAAGCCGGTGATATTCTTTTTCCAGCTTTTCATTTACTTTAAGCAATTCTTCCGTTTCAGATTTACGGGTAAGTATTCCGCCCGACTTCATAAGAGAACCACCCGTAAATGAACCACCTGCATTTATTATCTGTCCGTCAAGTGTTACTATTTTAAATCTGTAACCGTGATTCTGTGCAATTGCCGTAGCATTCCTGAGATTGTCGGCAACTACAATTCTTCCGAGCACAGACGAAATAATTACCCTGTAACGTTCATCGGTCTGCACAAGCGTATCCGCCATGCCTGTATATCCTTTTTCGGCTTCTATGTCCGAAGTATCAAAGTTCTGTCCTCTGACCGAAGTCAACGGCAAAAATGTAGCTCTGCCCGCATTTTTCTTTTTGAGATACTCAATAGCTTCTTCCGCCGTGTTCTCATTCTCGACAACTATATTTTGTACCGCATTCCCAAGTGCTGTCTGAACTGCTGTGGCGTATTCCGATTTAACGGTTATGAGTTGTGAAACCGTTCCGAGAATTTCAGTGTGCTTTTTGCCGTATTTAAGAACTGCTTTTACACCTGTTGAAAAACCTTCCATAGTCTTTTCAAGCTCTCCGAGAATTTTAAGTCTGTGCTTTGTATCGCTAAGTTCCTTTTCTTCATGCAGAACTTCTTTTTTTGCCTGTTCATACAGTTCGGTAAATTCTCTTTTTTTATTACATATTTGTGTATAGCCTATCATATTGTCAACGGCTTTTCGTTTGACTGTTTCCGATTGTTCAAGCAGTTCGCTTATTTCAGCCTTTAATTGTTCTGTCTTCTCCTGACGCTGGGCAAGCTTTGTTTCCGAATCTTCTATACGTTTCCGTGCGTCTGCAAGGTTATTTCTGAAATTTTCAAGCTGTGTAAAGGTTTCTGCCCTTTTAAGTTCCTTTTCATGAAGCATTTTTTCGGCAGCTTCACTTTTGCTTTTAACTTTTTCGGTTTCAAGGTTATGTTCTTCAAGTTGTTTTTCGGTTTCTGCAAGTTCTGCCCTCAAAGCTTCCGCCTGCTTTTCAAATCCGCCGATTTTTAAAGAATATTCTGAAATCTGTTCTGCAATCAGAAGTTTGCTATTTTCGCTGTCTGCAATACGCTTTTCGTTTTCTTCAATGAGAACCTTGTAATGTTCCGTTTCATTCTGGGCAACCGCAATTTGTGAATGGCATTCGGAAAGAATTTTTTCGGTTTGGGAAGTTTTCGTTCTGAAACTTTCTTCAAGCGTTGTAGCTTCTCTCATTTTTTCGTAATTGTCACTTATTTTCTGTTCATCTTCCGATTCCGCCCTTTCCGCCTGCTCATATTCGGCGGTTTTCAGCAATATTTTATCGCTAAGTTCTGAAACACTCTTTGTTATTTCCTCAAGCCTCTTAAGCCATATCGAAAGTTCGGCGGTTTTTTTCTGCCCTGCAAGTTTAATATATTTCTGTGCCTTTTCGGACTGGATTTGAAGAGGTTCTATACGCTGTTCAAGTTCCGTAGCAATATCATTCAGCCTTAAAAGGTTACTTTCTGCCTGTTCAAGCTTTTTTTCAGCCTCTGTTTTCTTATATCTGAATTTAGAAATGCCCGATGCTTCTTCAAAAACCATTCTTCTTTCATTGCTTTTGGCACTTACTATTTCCGCAATTCTGCCTTGTCCGACAATTGAATAGCCGTCCCTGCCAAGACCTGTATCCATGAAAAGTTCATTTACATCTTTCAATCTTACACTTTTGCCGTTTATTCTGTATTCGCTGTCACCGTTTCGGTAAAGCTTTCTTGTAACGCAAACTTCATCGGCTTCTATGGGAAAAATGCTGTTTGAATTGTCTATAGTAAGGGTGACGCTGGCGAAACCCGATTGTCTTCTCTCTGCCGTTCCCGAAAAGATAACATCTTCCATCTTTCCGCCTCTGAGAGTTTTTACAGACTGTTCGCCGAGTACCCAGCGAACCGCATCACTTATATTACTTTTTCCGCTTCCGTTAGGACCTACTACCGCCGTCATTCCGCTGTCGAATGTAAGTTTAGTTTTATCGGGGAATGATTTGAACCCCTGCATTTCCAATGATTTCAGATACATAAATTATTAACCCTTTAATCTGCAACTGTATTTTTCTATAGTTTTGTCCGGTTTTACTGTTATTTTAATTCCCTTTTCCGCAAAGTAACCTGCATTTGATTTTTTGTGACCGAGAGCCTTGCTTATACACGAAGGATTCACAAGAAAAGTGTATTCTTTTCTGCCGGAAGTTTCTTCAATCGCTTCTGTCATGAGATTTCTGTAAATCCTGCTTTCGCAAAGTTCCTTGAATGCAGGGTGATAAAATCCCGCAACGCTTTCGCCTGCCACCATATCCGATGCATGAAGCCCGCAACGAATTACATTTATTTTTTCTCTGTATAGTCTTTTAAGCATTTCCGAGCATACTTCAACAGCCGTATCAAACTGGTATGGTCTGTATTCTCCGCTTTTCCAGAGTTCCGCAAGTTCCGTTCCCTCAAGTATTACAACGGGATATATCCTTACAGTATCGGGACGGATTGCTATTACCTTTTCAAGCGTCATATATTCTTTTTCAGGTGTACTTCCGTAAAGCCCCGTCATAATCTGCAATCCAAGCTCAAAGCCGTTCTTCTTTATCAGTTCCGAAGCTTTCTCCACATCTTCCGCAACATGACCACGCTTATTAAGTACAAGTACATCGTTATCCATACTCTGAGCCCCTAACTCTATTGACTTGACACTATATTTTTTAAGTATCTCAAGAATTGTCGTGTCAATACAATCAGGGCGTGTTGAAATCCTTATTCCGCTGAATTTTCCGTCACCTACAAATTCAGCTGCCGTTTCAAGCAGTGAAATCATATAATCCTGCGGTATTGCCGTAAAGCTTCCGCCGAAAAATGCTATTTCCGTATTATTGCGGTTTTCGGAACTGATTTCCGAAAAAGCCTGCTCACATATTTTCTTTACATCTGAAGGTGTTGGGGCGGTCTGTTGTCCGCTGATACTTCTTTGATTGCAGAAACTGCACATATTCGGACAACCTATGTGCGGAATAAAGACGGCAACATTATTATGTGTCATAGCCCATCAGCTCCAATGCTTCCTTGGCTGCCAACTGTTCGGCTTCTTTCTTGTTTTCCGCACTTCCTCTGCCGATTACGTTTGAGTTAAGGCGTACTTCAACATTGAAAGCTTTGTGATGGTCAGGTCCTGACGCTTCCACAAGTTCATATGTTACTGTTTCTTCGTTTTTCTGTACGACTTCCTGCAAAATAGTCTTGTAATCGTGATTGAAACCGGGGGTTTTTCTCTTAGTGTCAATATCTTTCGGCATAAATCTCATTATGTGTTTTCTTGCAGCCTCAAGTCCTCCGTCCATGTATATCGCCGCAATTACCGCTTCAAAAGCATCTCCGAGTATTGAAGAACGGTCACGTCCGCCCGTAATTCTTTCCCCTCTGCCGAGCAAAATAAAATCACCGAGTTTAATTTCTTTCGCAAATTCATAAAGCGATTTTTCACAGACAAGCGTTGACCTTATTTTTGTCAGTTCACCCTCCGGCAAGTGCTTGAAATGTGTAAAGAGATATTCCGAAACAACTATTGACAATACACTGTCACCAAGAAATTCCAGTCTTTCATTGCATCTTTTTTTTCTTCTGCTTTCATTTACATACGATGAGTGTGAAAGAGCTTCAATCAAAAGTCCTTTATTATTGAATGTGTAACCGAGAATTTTTTCAAATTTCTGGATACGGCGTTTCATCATTCCCATTTGTAATCCTCCCTGAATTTTATATCTTTTCTGTAGTCTTTGTTTTTGTTGCTTTCATAGTTTCAAGGTGCTTTGTAATTTCGCCTATGATATTACCGTCAACACAGCCTTTTGCCTGTCTGATTGCGTTATAGAATGCCTTTGCATCGGAACTTCCGTGAGCCTTGATAACTGGTTTTGAGATACCCATAAGTACCGCTCCGCCTTCTTCCGCATAGTCAAATTTCTTCTTGAATTCTTTAACCTTGTCGAGAATGAGAAGCCCTGCAAGTTTTGATTTAAACCCGTCTGTAAGCATATCTTTCATCTGGTGTGCAAAAAATGAACCCATGCCCTCATAAAGTTTAAGCACTACATTTCCGGTAAAACCGTCACTTACCACAACATCAAATTCGCCCTTAGGAATTTCCCTCGCTTCAATGTTTCCACCGAAATTTACAGGCGAACTGCTGAGCAATTTATATGCTTCAATTTCCGTATCTCTGCCCTTGGTATCTTCCGCACCCACATTTACAAGTCCGACTTTAGGGGATTTTACTCCTTTAACCTGTTGCATATACGCAGAACCCATAATTGCAAACTGTACAAGCATTTCAGGACGGCAATCAACATTCGCTCCGCCGTCTATAAGCATAAGATGACCTTTGGCGGTCGGGAGAATAGGTGCTAATGCAGGTCTTTTAATGCCTTTTATTCTCTTTGCTATGAAAGTCGCACCGACAACCAACGCCCCTGTACTTCCCGCACTTACGAAAGCATCGCCTTTGTCCTCTGAAAGGGCTTTTAATCCTACTGCCATTGAACAATCCGAACGCCCTTTTATTATTTCGGTAGGTTCTTCATGTATGTCAATCACGCTGTCGGCATGGAGAATTTCCATTCCGTTAAGGCTTACATTATTCTTTTCCGCCGACTGCTTTATTTTCTGCTTATCGCCTGCAAGGATAATATTTACTCCCAGTTTCTCAACTGCCATTGCACAACCCTTTATTACTTCATCGGGCGAATTATCTCCTCCGAATGCATCTACTATTATATTCATTGAAATTTACCTTTCTTCTGTGTGTTTACCTTCCTCTGGTATCGGGGGGGGGGGGGGGGGGGGGGGGGGGGGGGCCCGCCCCCCCCCCCCCCCCCCCCCCCCCCCGATACATCTTCTCTTACCCGATAACTTTTATATATTTCACCGGTACTGTGTCCGTAAGCCATACTCCGTTGTCAGACAGGTAAAACCTGCAACCATCATTGAACATAGCTTCTGAATTCACTTCCAGAATTACGGGTTTGCCGTGTCTTCTGCCGACTTTAAGAGCCGTTTCGCAGTCAGTTGAAAGATGCACATACTGACGTGTCTGTCTTGTAATGCCTTCTTTCATTATGCTTTCAATGCTCTTTGTAGCCGTTCCGTGATAAAGTATCTCAGGCGGTTTCCTTTCTTCAAGTCCAAGGTCTACATTTATAGAATGTCCTTGATTAGCCTTTATTCTTGTGTGTTCTTCATTAAATGAATATCTCTGTTTTTCGTCTTGTCTGACTATGGTTTCAAGAATATCCTTGTCTATATAATACCCCGATTTTTTAATTCCGTCAATAAGTTTCTCAACATCTGCCCAACCGTTTCTGTCAAGTGTAATTCCTATGGTTTCAGGCTTATGGCGAAGAATCAGGCTTATATATCTGCTAAGCTTCTGTTCATTTGCGTTATTCATCTGAAATCACTTCTTTCATAGCCTTCAAGGCTCTTTCTGCATATGCGTTATACTTTTCTTTCTTATCCTTAATTCTCTCCGGAAGTTCGGGAAGTATTCCCATATTGCAGCCCATAGGCTGAAAATTCGTATTATACTTGTCACTTATGTATGCCGTCAAAGCACCTGTCATTGTTTCCCTCGGATAAATCAAAGGCTCTTTTCCGTTCAGTCTTGCAACCATGCTTTTTCCTGCAACTATTCCGCTCATTGCCGACTCAATATATCCCTCAACGCCTGTAATCTGACCCGCAAAGTAAAGATTTTCCGAACCTCTCACGCTGAAATCGGGATTAAGTATTTCGGGGCTGTTTATAAATGAATTTCTGTGCATCACTCCGTAACGCATAAATTCCGCATTCTGCAATCCCGTAATCATTGAAAAAACTCTTTTCTGTTCTCCCCACTTCAAATTGGTCTGAAATCCCACAAGGTTATACATTGTTCCCTCTCTGTTTTCTTTCCTGAGCTGGACAACCGCATAAGGTCTTTTCCCTGTTCGTGGGTCTGTAAGCCCTACAGGTTTAAGAGGTCCGAAACGCATTGTATCTTCTCCACGCTTTGCGAGGACTTCAATAGGCATACAACCTTCATAAACCTTGAAAATCTTCTTTTCAAACTCTTTGAGTTCGGCACTTTCGGCATTTATAAGTTCCCTGTAAAATGCAAGGTATTCTTCCTTGTTCATCGGACAATTTATATAATCATCATCTCCACGGCCGTATCTTGACGCAAAAAATACTAAATTCTTATCAAGGCTGTCAAATGTAACTATCGGGGCTGCCGCATCAAAGAAACTCAATGTATTGCCGAACTTCTCAACTATAGCTTCCGCAAGACTGTCGGAAGTTAATGGACCTGTTGCGATAATAGTGTTCTTTTCCGGTATCCCGGTAACTTCTTCTTCAATTACTTCAATTAACGGATGATTTTTAATTTTCTCGGTAACAAGGTCTGAAAATTTCTCCCTGTCAACCGCCAATGCTCCGCCTGCTTCAACTGCTGTTTCCTTTGCACAAGGCACTATCAGAGAACCCAGCATTTCCATTTCCGCCTTGAGCAGTCCTGCCGCTGAACCAAGTCTTGACGCTTTTAGAGAATTTGAACAAACCAGTTCCGCAAGTCCTTTATACTTGTGAGCAGGGGTAAATTTCTTAGGTTTCATCTCATATATACAAGTCTTTATTCCTGCGTTGGCTGTCTGCCATGCCGATTCACACCCCGCAAGTCCTCCGCCTATAATATTTACTGTCATATCTCAGTCCAGTCCTTTCTCATATCCGCAATCCGGTTTCAGACACATAAGTTTCGCCGACTTTCCGCCTTTTTTGAAAAGTGTCGAATTACACTTAGGGCATTTTTCTTCTGTAGGCGGGTACCATGTCATGAAGTTACATTCCGGATAATTGTCGCAACCGTAAAAGCTACGTCCCTTTTTGGACTTCTTCAGAACAATTTTCTGTCCGCAGATTGGGCAAATACCTTTTGTTTCCTGCACAATTTTCTTTGTGTTCTTGCAGTCAGGAAATCCCGAACAAGCAATAAATCTTCCGAAACGTCCGATTTTTATGACCATAGGTTTTCCGCACTTTTCGCAAATCAAATCAGTTGTTTCGTCAGGGACTTTAACCCTCTTGCCCTCCATGTCTGTTTCTGCTTTCTTCAATGTCTTTTCAAAATCCTTATAGAACTTGTCAAGCGTTTCAACCCAGTTTGTCTTGCCTTTTTCGACTTCATCAAGAGTTGTTTCCATGTTTGCTGTAAATTTTGCATCAACTATCTTCTTGAAGTGTTCTTTCATAAGGTCTGTTACAACTTCCCCAAGCTGTGTAGGTTTAAGCTGTTTTCCGTCACGTTCTACATAATACCTTGAAATAATGGTTGTAATTATCGGTGCATATGTGCTTGGTCTGCCTATTCCGTTTTCTTCAAGCGTCTTTATAAGGCTTGCTTCCGTGTAACGTGCAGGAGGCTGTGTGAAATGCTGATTTCCTTTAAGCTCCTTTACATTGACAATATCGCCGCTATTGATTTCAGGCAGGATTTTATTGTCTTCTTCCTCATCGTCCTTTGTTTCCTCGTAAAGTACCGTAAATCCGTCAAACTTAACCGAATAGCCTGATGAACGGAAAACGCAATTGTCTGCCGTTATATCTATTGAAACGGTATCAAGCAGGGCATTTGCCATCTGACTTGCGATAAACCTCGACCAGATAAGCTTATAGAGTTTATACTGGTCAGCAGTCAGGTTGTCTTTTATGCTGTCCGGTTCAAGTTCCGGCATTGATGGTCTGATTGCTTCATGTGCATCCTGTGCATTTGACTTTGATTTAAAAACTCTCGGCTTATCTGGAATATACTTTTCGCCGAATTTCGCTTCAATGTAAGTCTTGGCGGAATTTCTCGCTTCGTCTGATATACGGAGGCTGTCTGTTCTCATGTAAGTTATAAGACCTACCGCACCCATGCCTTTAATTTCGATACCTTCATAAAGTTCCTGAGCGGTTTTCATGGTACGCTTTGACTGGAAACTGAGCCTTTTTGAAGCTTCCTGCTGTAACGTTGAAGTAATAAACGGTGGTGCAGGAGCTTTCTTGGTTACTTTCTTTTTAACATTGGTTACTTCAAAATTCTTGCCTTCAAGCCTTGCAAGAATTTTATTGGTTTCTTCCTCTGTGTGAAGTTCAACTTTTTCTCCGTCAATTGTAACGAGCTTTGACGGGAATGTTTTTCTTGCTTTGCCTTTTGTCGTAAATTTCGCATCTACAGACCAGTATTCCACCGGCACAAAGCTTCTGATTTCTCTTTCTCTGTCCACAATAAGCCTTACAGTTACCGACTGAACACGGCCTGCGGAAAGCCCTCTTTTAACCTTTTTCCAAAGGAAAGGGCTTAACTGATAACCCACTATTCTGTCAAGTATTCTTCTTGTCTGCTGGGCATTCACAAGGTCTATATCTATCTGACGTGGGTTATTCATACCATTCTGAACTCCTGTTTTTGTAATCTCATTGAATGTCACACGGTTATTGTCATTCATGTTAAGATTAAGCAGTTGTGCAAGATGCCATGAAATAGCTTCGCCCTCTCTGTCGGGGTCAGTGGCAAGGTATATCGTATCACTTTTCTTTGCCTGCTTTTTCAATTCCTTTATTACATCAGATTTATCTCTCATATTGATATAATGCGGTTCAAAATTATTCTCAACATCAACTCCGAATTTCGATTTCGGGAGGTCTCTTATATGACCCATTGAAGCCACTACTTCAAAGTCCTTCCCAAGATATTTTTTTATTGTCTTTGCCTTTGCAGGCGATTCAACTATTACCAGATTCATTTGTAAATCCCCTCGCTATTTGTTTTTTGTTTTTAAGAAAGTCTGTACTGTTTACCGGCAAGTGCTGTAACTACTCCGTCTATTTCAAGTTCCGTAAGTTCTGTCAGTATTTCTGAAATGCTCAGACCTGACCTGTCAGAAATTTCATCAACATTTATTTCTTCGTCTTTCCCGAATACCGCCACAATTTTTCTCTGACTGTCTGTAAGGTTTTCATAAGAATTTTGTGAAGTGTTTTCAATAACCTGTTCTGTATTTTCCGCCTTGCTGTCAATCGCTAAATTCTGTTTCTTTGGTTTTCTTTCAGACTTTACAGTGTCAAATATATTCCGTGGAGTATCGGCGTATGATTCATAAGGATTTTTCAGCATTGAAATCTTGTGAGTAAATACCGTATAGTATTCATACACTATATCAAGATAACTGTACACGGAAACAGCACCATCTCTTAATAATCTTACCGCACCTGAATACCTTTTGTCAAATATATTTGCAGGAGGAATACAAAAAACTTCTCTGCCCTGCTCAATTGCACATTCTGCGGTTATCAGACAACCGCTTCCCTCGCCTGCCTCGATTACAAGCGTACCTTTTCCAAGCCCTGATAAAATTCTGTTGCGTTGAGGGAAATTATAAGGTGCGGGCTTCGTCCCCGGAAGGTATTCCGTTACAACCGCTCCCGTTGAAGCAATCGCATACTTAAAGCCTGTCCGCCCTCTCGGATAGTCAACGTCAAGTCCGCACCCGAGAACTGCCACTGTATGCCCCTTATTGTCAAGTGTCGTATCATGTGCAACCGTATCAAGCCCTACTGCAAAACCGCTTATTATCGTTACATCTATCTTCGCAAGGTCTGCACAAATTCTTTTAGCTACTTCAATGCTGTATTGCGATGGATTTCTTGTGCCGACAACGGTTATGGAAACAGTTTCTTCGGCTATCGCTATATTCCCAAGATAAAAAAGCACACAAGGCGGATTGAAAATTGTTTTTAGGCTGTTCGGATAATCATTGTCCGAAAAACAAGTTATATTTATTTTATGTTGTTCGCAGTATTCTATAAGTGACTCGGCTTGCTTTAAATGTGTAGTTTTAATTGCATTGACTTCTTTCTCTAAAAGTCTGCTGTCAAGGCTTCCGCTTTTCAGAATATTATAAGCTTCTTCAGGCGTATCAATTTCTTCCATCAACGTCCATATTCTTCTGTTACCCGCTCCGAACGCCATTACGAGCCACAGCCAATATTTTTTATCCATTTGTCCGGTCTGTCATCTCCCACATTATTATGCCTGTTGCCATAGCCGCATTGAAAGAATTGATATTTCCGTGCATTTTTATTGTAAGTCTTCCGTCACATTCTGCCGAAACTTCTTTAGGAACTCCGTTGCCCTCATTTCCGATTATTACCCCACAACCGCCTTTAAAGCTATGTTCCTTAATGCTTTCTGCATCTGCATCTATCACAGACGCAAGAATTTCAATATTTTTCTCCTTGAATATCCTGATTACCTCATCAATATTCTGATTGTTCCACACAGGCATTCTGAAAATCGAACCCATAGTAGCCCTTATGGTTTTCGGGCTGAAAATATCACAGCTTTCCGAGAAAATCAATCCGTCTATACCCATAGCATCGGCAGTTCTGATAATCATTCCCGCATTTCCGGGGTCTTGCAACTGATAGAGTATTATATACTTTCCGTCCGTCTTTATACATTTTTCAAGCTGTAAAGGCTGTTTTTCCTTGCATATTGCGAAAATACCCTGAGTTTTTTCGGTCATGGAAATCTTTGTTCCAAGCTCATTTGAAATAACAACAATCCTGCGTTCTTTCAAATCAACCTGCGACAATTGTTCTGTAAATCTTGAAGAAGCGTCCTGAGTGACAATTATTGTTACTATATCTGCATTTTCATTTATCGCATCTGTTACAAGCCTTAATCCTTCAAGCACAAACATTTTCAGATTTTTACGTTCTTTTCTGCTTTCGGAAAGTTTTCGGTAGAGTTTTACTGTCGGGTTATCCTTTGAAGTAATTATTTCAGTCATAAAAATCACCTTTTTTCTGATTGACCTATATTAAACGAAAACACGCCTATTGTGAAAAAATAGAGCGTGTTACCTGTTACAATCTTGTATTTATTTCTATCCACGCCTTCAGAAATAAAGGCGATTTTTAAATCAAAGAGCAGCCTTTGCCTTTTCAACGATTGCTGTAAAACCTGCCGGGTCGCTGATAGCGATTTCTGAAAGCATCTTTCTGTTAAGAGTGATTCCTGCTTTCTTAAGACCGTTCATGAATGTTGAGTAGTTCATGCCGTTCATCTTTGTAGCAGCTGAAATTCTTGTAATCCAGAGCTGTCTGAAGTTACGTTTTTTCTGCTTACGACCTACATATGCGTAGTTGCCTGACTTCATTACAGCCTGTTTAGCCATTTTGAAGTGCTTGCTCTTACTACCCCAGTAACCCTTTGCAAGTTTGAGTGTTTTATTTCTTCTCTTACGAGTCATCATAGCGCCTTTAATACGAGCCATAGTGTGTTAACCTCCGTTGGTATTTTCTGATATTCTGAATTTTTTCAATTAATTATTTGTAAGGAACAAGCTTCTTGATTGTCGGAGCGTTTGTTTCTCCTGCGAAACCTGAAACTCTTGCGATTCTCTTACGCTTTGTGTCCTTCTGGGTAAGTCTGTGTCTTTTATTTGTGTGCTGATATTTTACCTTGCCGTTCTTTGTAACGGAAAAGCGTTTTTTTGCACCTGAATGTGTTTTAACTTTAATCTTTGCCATGGTTTTTAAGTCCTTCCTGAAAATATTTTGTTTTCCTTGATTTCTGTCAAGGGTGGATACACTGAAATTACTTTGACGGCTTCGGTGAAACAAACATTACTAAGCTTCTGCCTTCCATCTTTATTGGTTTTTCAACCACGCCGGCTTCAGAACAAGCCTCCTTGAAACGTTGAAGAAGCTCTTCACCAAGCTGTGGGTGTGCAATAGCACGTTTACGGAATCTCACAGAAACTTTGAGCTTATCGCCTGACTTGAGGAATTTCACAGCCTGATTAACCTTGGTATTGAAATCATGAGTGTCGATAGTTGAAAACATACGGATTTCCTTGATATCAACAACTTTCTGATTTTTTCTGGCTTCCTTTTCTCTCTTTGTCTGTTCAAAGCAATATTTGCCATAGTCCATAATCTTACATACGGGCGGAGTTGCCTGCGGAGCAATCTTAACAAGGTCAAGATTCTTTTCAAAGGCAATTTTCTGTGCGTCCTTAGCTGACATAATGCCAAGCTGAGCCCCGTCAACATCGATGACACGAATTTCCTTATCTCTGATTTCCTCATTAATCTGGAGTTCGTTGTTATTGTTACTGATAGCCAGCACCTCGTTTCTTAATTTAGATTTTAAAGTATAATAAAAAAGAGTACAGACACAAACTTATCCGCACTCAAAAACCGCCCCGAAAGGCGATAACTTCAAGTATTTGCCGTTCGGTGAATAAATCCGAATGGGCGGGAAATGTGTCATTCCACTTTATTTTTACCATGTAATTATAACTCTTTATATCTGCGTTGTCAAGCACCAAGAAATAATTTAACGTTGCGTTAATGCTTAATTTATATTATTCTGCCGATTACCATAATTTTTATTACATGTATTCGCTTCGCTCATGCTATTTTAGTCCGGCGGGGGGGGCGCGTGGGGGGGGGCGGCGGGGTTTTTTGGGGGGGGGGGGGGGCGGCCCCCGCCGGCGCCGGGCCCCCGCGTCCAGGTGATCGGGGGGGGCGGGCGGGCGGGGGGGCGGCGGGGGGGGGGGGGGGGGCGGGCCCCCCCCCCCCCCCCCCCCCCCCCCCGCCCCCAGAGAAACTGAAACTCTTACTTTCCTAAACTATCTTTTAACCTCTCGAAAATTTCTACGCACTTAAATTTTATTTCATAGTTCTGCGGATTTTCCATAATGTCAACCTGTTCTGCTGTAAACATTTCCGCATAGTCCGAAATTTCTACATTTTCGGTCTTTTCGGCAGGAGGCAGGCAAAGAGGCGGATACATCACACACCACCAGTTTTTGCCTTCCGCATTTCCTATCTCAACCCTTACAGCATCATAAGTCCCGTGAGGCATCACAAGATTCTGATATTGTCTGTCGTCAAACTGCATATTTACAAGATAACACTTTACATCATATGAATAATTATTCTCAGAAATAACCTGCTCCGCTATTTCCTTTATCTTGTCAAGCTTCACACTTGTCTTAGCGGTTTCCTTACTGCTACAGTCACCAAAAATAACATCTGAATTTTCAAGTATTCTGTCACGGACTTTAATTTTAAGGTTCTGGTCTGCTTCACTGTCCGAATTTGCCAATATATGCATACGGAGAACACCCGTTTCAAGTGCCTGATATTCATTCACAAAGCTGAAGAAATTACTGAAAACTATCGCCAGTATAAGCCCCATCAGGAGCGAAATATTAAAAGCCGTTGATTTTGTCATCGCTATCACCTCACGGTAAATATTGACATACAAACCAACGGCTATTCACTTATCTAAAAATTTTATTCAGCAATTATATATCGTTTCTGATAATGTCGTCAAGTGTTTCTCTCTTTACAACTACCCTTGCCGACTTGTCCTTTACGAAGACAACGGCAGGCTTAGGGATTCTGTTGTAGTTTGAAGACATTGAGTAATTGTAAGCACCCGTTGCGAGTACCGCAATAGTGTCACCGACTTCAACTTCCTGTAAAGGCATACCCTCACCGATAAGGTCTCCGCTTTCACAGCATTTGCCTGCAATAGTAACCTTTGTTGTCTTAGGCTGGTCAGCCTTGTTGGCAACAACTGCTTCATATTCAGACTGGTAAAGGATATATCTTGGGTTATCGCACATACCGCCATCTATTGAAACGTAAGTTCTTATATTAGGAATTTCCTTGATTCCGCCTACGGTGTAAAGTGTAATTCCGGCAGGACCTGCAATTGAACGTCCCGGTTCGATGAGGATAAACGGAAGGTCGAGACCAAGTTCTTCACACTTCTTCTTAATTACTACGGAAACTCTTTCCATGTAAGTTTCATAAGGCTTAGGGTCGTCATTTTCAACGTACTTGATTCCGAAACCTCCGCCAAGGTTAAGTTCTTCGATTACAATTCCTGCTTCCTGCTTGAGCTTAGCTATAAACTGCAACATAACTTCAGCAGCGTGTTCAAACGGGTCAATGTCGAAAATCTGAGAACCAATATGGCAATGAAGACCTTTAAGGCGAACATTAAGACACTTATCAAGTCCTGCCATTACTGCTGCTTCATAAGCTTCTCCCGTTTCGATAGCAAAACCGAATTTGCTGTCAATCTGACCTGTCTTTACAAAATTATGTGTATGAGCATCAATACCCGGCTTAATTCTGAGCATAACATTTGCGATAACATTCTTTCTCTCCGCAATCTTGTTAAGTCTTTCAAGTTCATAGATATTGTCAACTATAATTCTTCCGATATGGTTGTCAATTGCATATTCAAGTTCTTCATCAGTCTTGTTATTTCCGTGGAAACAGATATTGTCACAGTTAAAGCCTGCCTTTACCGCTGTGTACATTTCACCGATTGAAACAACGTCAAGACCTACATTTTCGCTCTGTACAACTCTGAGCATTTCCTTGCATGAAAAAGCCTTGCTGGCATAGCAAACCAAGCCTTTTCCGCTATAAAACTTATCAATACTATTTTTAAAACTACGGCAATTTTCTCTTATAAGGTTTTCATCCATTACATAAAGTGGTGTTCCGAAGTCCTTTGCAAGTTCGGTTGTGTCCACACCGCCTATTGTAAGATGACCTTTTTCATTTGTTGAAAGATTATCTGTAATAAACATCAAACAACTTCCTTTCTCAATTTTTTATTCCGACAGACAGGAAATAAATTCATCGTCTGAATAAGATAATTATATCATGATAATTCCGATTTGTAAACAGTTTTATTCGGCGGAAACTTCATCAATTATCTTTCTGAGTTCCTCCACTCCCTCGAAAGTTGTTGACGAAAAAGGTATCATCTTAATGTCTTCCCCGATTTCTTCAGGAAATTTACTCAATCTCTCCTGCCTCTGAGTTTTGTTAAGCTTGTCAGCCTTTGTAAGAACTATTACAAACGGGTGTTCCGCTTCAATCAGATAGTCAATCATGTGCATATCGTCAGCGGAAGGCTTGTGTCTCATGTCAATCAGCAGGAATATAAGCCTTATATCTCTGTCGGGTGAATTGAGATAACCTTCAATCAAACCTGACCATCTTTCTTTTTCAGACTTTGCGACCTTGGCGTAACCGTATCCCGGCAAGTCGACAAAGTAAATGTCTTCCATCTTGTAGAAATTTATAGTTGCCGTCTTGCCCGGAACTGAACTTACCCTTGCAAGCGATTTCCTGTTGAAAAGTTTATTTATAAGTGTGGATTTTCCCACATTTGAGCGTCCCGCAAAGGCGATTTCTATTCCCTTGCATTCAGGTATCTGTGAGAATTTTCCGTATGATGCAAAAAATTCAGCTTTATTGTAATTCATCTTCTCATCTCCGTTTAATCAAAATATATTTTTCCGCTATTCTAAACGTTTTTCAAAATTAAAATAATTATTTTTTAAAATATTTTTAAATTGGCGCGCCCCGAAACCTTAAAAATTATCAGCCGACTGCCATAGCATTTATTTTGTCGTTCTTTTCCGTTACAAGTGCTGTATCAAGAACATCTGTGAGAGTTTCGGCAAACACAAATTTAATGTTCTGCTTTACTGTTTCGTCAACTTCTTCAAGGTCGGGTTTATTCGCAACCGGAATAATTACCGTCTTCATTCCCGCCTTGTAAGCCGCCATAGTCTTTTCACGAAGTCCGCCTATCGGAAGGACTTTTCCGTGAAGTGTTATTTCACCTGTCATGGCAACATCGCAACGAACAGGAATACCCGAAAGAGCCGAAATTATAGCAGTTGTCATTGTTACGCCTGCCGATGGACCGTCTTTCGGAACTGCTCCTTCCGGGGCGTGAATGTGAATATCCTTTTCCTTATAGAAATTCTCATCTATGCCATATTGTTTTGCCACGCTTCTTGTGTAAGAAACCGCAATCTTGGCACTTTCTTTCATAACATCTCCGAGAGAACCAGTTGTTTCAACCACGCCTTTTCCGTTAAGAACTATTACTTCAAGCGGCATGATAACTCCTCCCACGGAAGTCCATGCAAGCCCGTTGACTACGCCGATTTCGTTTCTGTCGCTGACTTCTTCGGGAAGAAATTTCTTTATACCAAGGTACTCTTTAAGGTTGTTTTCCGTGAAAGTAAGCTTTTTGGAAGTCTTTTCAACTATCGCTTTTGCCGTCTTTCTGCAAAGTTTTCCGCAAGTTCTTTCAAGCGTTCTTACTCCCGCTTCCTTTGTATAAAAGTCAATCATTGAATAAATTGCATCGTCATCTATCTGAACTTGTGTCGGTTTAAGTCCGTTTTGCTTGATTTGCTTAGGAATAAGGTGTTCTTTGGCTATATGAAATTTTTCTTCTCTTGTGTAGCTCGTAAGCTCAATTATTTCCATTCTGTCAAGCAACGGTGCAGGAATTGTTGAAGTCGTGTTTGCGGTAGTTATAAAGAGGACTTTGCTAAGGTCAAATGGAATTTCTATATAATGGTCACGAAATTCCTTGTTCTGTTCGCTGTCAAGCACTTCCAGCATAGCTGAAGACGGGTCGCCTCTGAAATCATTGCTCATTTTGTCGATTTCGTCAAGCAGAATCAATGGATTGTTAGTTCCGGCTTGCTTGAGGGCATTTATAATTCTTCCCGGCATTGCCCCAATATATGTCTTTCTGTGGCCTCTTATGTCCGATTCGTCACGCACACCGCCGAGAGAAATTCTCGTGTAAGCACGTCCGAGAGCCTTCGCAATCGAGCGACCTATTGAAGTCTTACCTATTCCCGGAGGGCCTACGAGGCAGATTATCTGACCTGTAATATTCGGATTCAAAGCATGAACGGAAATACTTTCAAGGATACGTTCCTTTACCTTTTCAAGCCCGTAATGCTCCTTGTTCAATACGTCTTCCGCCTTTTTAATATTCACCTTGATTTTTGAAGTGCTGTCCCACGGAAGTGCAAGACAATTTTCAAGATAATCCCTTATGACCATTGCTTCGGGCGATGACGGCGGAGTTTTTACGAGCCTTAAAGCTTCGTTGCGTAATTTTTCACGGCTTTCCTCAGAGATATTTTTAATTCCCTGAATCTGCTCAATGTACTTGGCAACAACGCTGTTTTCGGGGTTTTCGGCTTCAAGCCCCATTTCTTCAAGTTCATCAGAAATAACTTTCATCTGTTCACGCAGGTAAAATTCTTTCTGATTACTGTCGATACCTTGCTTTACTTTTTCCTGGATTTCAAGTTCAAGGCTTAATATGTCGATTTCCTTAGTCAAACATTCATAAATGTGTTTCAGCTTTTCTACAATGTCATCTTCTTCAAGTATTTCTTGTTTGTCTTTGAAGTCAAAGCTTACATTGCATACAATATTTTCAACCAGAATATGAGGATTTGTTTCTCCGAGAATCACACTTACAAGTTCGTCAGGCATTCTCGGAACAAGTGACGTATAATGTTCAAATGCATCCTTAACCATACGTTCTGTTGCTTCAATTTCGTTAAGTTGTTTTTCCTTTACACGTTTGAAATTTGTGAGTTTTTTTATTTCGGCTTTTATATATTCTCCGCTTGTGTCATAGCTCAAGGCTTTTGCTTTGTAAACGCCTTCAATCAGAACCTTCACAACACCGTCAGGAGTTTTAAGTGACTGTCTGATTTCGGCAACGACCCCCACATTATAAATATCGTCTGTGGAAGGGTCTTCTATCATTATTTCTCTCTGAGCTGCCAGAAAAATTTTCCTGTCAGTAGCAAGGGCTTGTTCTATTGCCTTTATAGATTTTTCTCTTGCAATATCGAAGTGCATTACCATTTTAGGAAATGCAACAAGTCCCCTTGTGGCTATGGTTGGCATTATGGTTTTCTTATTGTTTTCTTTCATATTATTCCACCATTTCCTGTTGTTATAAAAACAACTTTTATTTCGTGTATCATAAGCTACATTATACAACAAATACGATATGTTTGCAAGTACAATGATGAATATAGTGAATCCGTTTTGTAATAAAAAACGGACAATGCCCGAAAAGGCACTATCCGGATTTTATATAGAATTTCAGTTTCAGCTCAATATTCTTTTTTTCTTGTTACACTCAACTTTCGGTTGTGCATCTTCGGTTACACATTCCTTGGTGATGATAACCTTTGAAACATCTTCCCTTGAAGGAGCGTCAAACATTACATTCATAAGAATATTTTCCACAATTGCCCTCAAACCTCTTGCACCTGTCTTCTGTGCGATAGTCTTCTTCGCAATTTCTATCAAAGCATCATCTTCAACTACGAGTTCAATGTCATCGTATTCAAAGAGTTTCTTGTACTGCTTGATAAGTGCGTTCTTAGGCTCTGTGAGAATTTTTACAAGTGCGTTTTCGTCCAGTTCATCAAGCACCGTGATAATCGGCAAACGACCTACGAGTTCCGGAACGATACCGAACTTGACTAAATCCTGCGGAACGACTTTTCTGAAGATATTCTTTTTCTGTTCCTTTTCTGTGATTATGTCAGCACCAAAACCGATACCGGAAGATTCTGTTCTCTGGATAATTGACTTTTCAAGTCCGTCAAAAGCTCCGCCACATATGAAAAGAATATTCTTTGTGTTGATGTGAATAAATTCCTGATTCGGGTGTTTTCTGCCACCTTGCGGAGGAACGTTTGAAACAGTACCTTCAATTATCTTGAGGAGTGCCTGCTGAACGCCTTCACCACTTACGTCACGGGTAATTGAAGTATTTTCTGATTTTCTTGAAATCTTGTCGATTTCGTCAATGTAAATAATACCTCTTTCAGCAGCTTCAACATTGAAATCCGCCGCCTGTATAAGTCTGAGCAGAACATTTTCAACGTCATCACCTACATAACCGGCTTCCGTAATCGTGGTTGCATCGGCTATTGCAAAAGGTACGTCAAGAGTTTTTGCGAGAGTCTGTGCGAGGAAAGTTTTTCCGACACCTGTCGGTCCGAGAAGAAGCACATTACTTTTCTGGACTTCAACGCCGTTTTCGTCCCCTGCTTCCTCAGAAAGTATTCTCTTATAGTGATTGTAGACAGAAACTGAAAGGGCAATTTTTGCCGTATCCTGTCCGACTACATATTCATCAAGTACCGCCTTTATTTCGGCAGGCTTTTTGAGTTTGAAACCTGCACGAATCATAGTGTCAGGCTGTGCCTTTTTCGGCTTTTCAGGAACTTTCATCGGTCCGTTCATAAGCTCATAACAATATGTCACACAAGAATCACAGATATTTACATCGCCTGCTGAAAAGATGCTTTTAACTCTGTTTTCGCCTTTTCCGCAGAAACTGCATTTCTTAAAATCGTTGCTCATTAATTGCACCTAACCTTTTATCTCTGAGAAATAACCTTGTCAATCAGACCGTATTCCTTAGCCTGTTCAGCGTACATGAAATTGTCACGTTCAGTGTCACGTTCGATGATTTCAAGGGGCTGACCTGTATTTTCCGAGAGAATTTTATTCATTTTCTGTCTTGTTCTTACAAGGTGGTCGGCATGAATCTTTATATCTGTACACTGACCTGAAAGACCGCCTGAAATTAATGGCTGATGAATCATAATTTCACTGTTCGGAAGAGCCATTCTTTTACCTTTTGCACCGCTTGAGAGCAGAAATGCACCCATTGAAGCAGCCATACCCATACAGATTGTGGCAACGTCACACTTGATGTAATTCATTGTGTCATAAATCGCCATACCTGCTGTGATTGAACCGCCCGGGCTGTTTATATAGAGTGAAATATCCTTTTCCGAATCCTGACTTTCGAGGTAAAGAAGCTGTGCAACAACAAGACTTGCGGTAGTATCATTAACATCTTCTGAAAGCATTATGATACGGTCGTTCAGAAGTCTTGAATAAATATCGTATGCACGTTCTCCACGGCTTGTCTGTTCAACGACATTTGGAACTAAACTCATCGGTATTCATCTTCCTCTCTTTTATCTTTGTTTTTAAGAAAAACGGAAAGCAGGGAACAAATTCCCCCGCTCTGCCGTTTTATTCGTATTTTATTATTCTGCTGTTTCTTCTGTCTTTTCAGCTTCGATTACAACTGCATTGTCCTTTACGAAATCAGCAGCCTTTGTAACGAGGAGGTCTTTTCTGTAGTCTTCCGGAGAGATAAATCTCTTAACCATTTCAACATCCATGTTGTAGCTTGCTGCCATTTCTTCAAGAGACTTGTTGAGTTCTTCGTCTGAAACTTCAAAGCCTTCGATTTCTGCAATCTTTTCAAGTGCAAGACGGAGCTTAACTTCTTCAATGGCTCTGTCCATGTAAGTATCCTTGAGTGAATCCATGTCCATACCTGTGTACTGCATATACTTGTCAAGAGTCATGCCCTGAGTTCTGAGTCTCTGGTCGAATTCTTCGATAAGTGCATCAATTCTTCTGTCATACATACATTCCGGAATTTCGCCTTCAACCTTGTCAATGAGGGTGTGGAAGATTTCATCTTCAAAAGTATGTTCAGCGTTGTGTTCAGCACCTTCAACGAGCTTCTTCTTAATGTCTTCTCTCATTTCTGCAACAGTGTCAAATTCTGTTGTTTCCTTTACGAAGTCATCATCAACTTCAGGGAGTTCCTGTACAGAAATGTTCTTAATCTTAATCTTGAATGTTGCAGGTTTTCCGGCAAGTTCTTCCATCTGGTAGTTTTCAGGGAAAGTAACGTTAATTTCAAATTCTTCGCCGATACCGTGACCAACAATCTGGTCTTCAAATCCGGGGATAAACTGACCACTGCCGAGAGTAAGCGGGAAATCATCGCCCTTACCGCCGTCAAAAGCAACGCCGTCCATGAAACCTTCAAAGTCCATGGTTACTTCATCGTTAAGCTGTGCCGGTCTGTCATCAACTGAAATGATTCTTGCCTGCTTGGTTCTGAGTGATTCAATCTGAGCATCAACGTCAGCATCTGTGATAGGCTTTACACCCTTGTGAGCTTCGATACCCTTGTAACCTTCGATTGAAACAACAGGTCTTGTTGTGCAGGAAACTTTTACAGTTACGCCCTTTTCTTTATCAATATCAATATCAATAACAGCCGGTCTGTCTACGAGGTCAAGTTTTTCCTGTGCAACGGCACTGTCGATTTCGGCAGGAAGAATAGCATTGAGAGCGTCATCATAGAAAACGCCTTCACCGTATGCATTTTCGATAATCTTTCTTGTAGCCTTACCTTTTCTGAAACCCTTTACTGCGATGTTAGCCTTCTGTCTGTTATAAACTGCATTAACAGCCTTATCAAAAGCTTCCGGACTGATTTCAAGAACCAGTTCATAAGTATTTACTTCTGTATTTGTTGAAGATTTCAAACTCATTTTTATTATCCTCCATTAAAAAAACATATCTTAGTTATTATAACATATGCAAAAACTTTTTTCTATAGTTTGCTTATCAGTTCTGCATTTTCCACGAATTAGACAATTTTAAGCGGTCTGAATTGTAGAAAATCACCTGAAATAAGCTGAAAATCAACTCCGTCACGCTCTCCGTTGATGGCATATCTGTGTGACGAACCGTGAAGATGTCCATAGTAACAACGTTTTATGT
>URWK01000004.1 GCA_900551505.1 uncultured Ruminococcus sp.
CCCCCCCCCCCCCCCCCCCCCCCCCCCCCCCCCCGCCCCCCCCCCGGTGTATACAAATAATAGGGGGGGCTTTATCTCGGCTAACCCAATATAAACCGCCCCTCATATCACCATTCGGCTCACTTTTCCAAATCAGTCATTTCTCATCGCTTTCAGCAATGCTATTTCCTTTGCGTAACCTTCTGAATCGTTCGGTGTCTCGAGGAAAAACGGTAAATCTTTCAATTTCGGATGATTGATAATTCTCTTCACTGCATCAAGCCCAATGCTACCTTCCCCGATTTTCTCGTGCCTGTCCTTGTGACTTGCGAATGGGTTCTTGCTGTCGTTAAGGTGAATTGCTTTCAGCCTTTCAAGTCCTATAATTCTGTCAAATTCTGCAATAACTCCGTCAAGATTATTCACAATATCATATCCGGCATCGTAAACATGGCAAGTATCAAGGCACACACCAAGTTTCCCGTCAAGTTTCGTTCTGTCAATTATCATTCTGAGTTCTTCAAATTTACTTCCCACTTCCGAACCTTTTCCTGCCATCGTTTCCAGCAAGACCGTAGTGGTCTGCTCCTTTTTAAGCGTAGTATTGAGCATCTCTGATATGTATTCTATGCCTTTTTCAACGCCTTGTTTAAGATGACTTCCGGGGTGAAAATTATAGTAACTTTCAGGGATATATTCCATTCTCTTAATATCATCTGCGAAAAGTCTTACGGCAAGTTCCCTTGTTTCCTCACTGGCAGAACAAGGATTAAGTACATACGGAGCATGGGCTAAAATCGTACCTATGCCGTTTTCCTCCTTAAACTTCAGGAACTTCTCAATGTCACTCTGGTTTATAGCTCTCGCACCTGCTCCCCTCGGATTTCTGGTGAAAAACTGAAACGTATTACCTCCGAGACTTATTGTTTCTTTCGCCATATGCAAAAATCCGTTTGACGCAGAAAGATGACAACCGATTTTCATATTCTTCATTCCTCCTTAATCTGTAATTTGATAATCTATATTGTTTTTCTGTGCATACTCATGTGCGAAACTGTTTTCTTTAACTTCCAGCACAAGATTTTCACAACCGCTAAAAGTATTTTCCTCAATTTCTTCAAGCGTTTCAGGCAATTTCAGGGTTTTAAGCGTCTTGCAGTCAAGAAATGCCCAGTCCCCTATTGCGAACAGATTTTCCGACAACTCAACATCTTCAAGTAATTCACAGCCCGAAAAAGCATTGTCGGAAATTTCTTTTACTGATTTTAACCTGACATTTTTAAGGCTCTTGCAATCCCAAAATGAATTATCTTCCACTTTCTCAACGCTTTCTGCTGTGACTGACTGAACAATATTATTTCTGCTGAACGAATATTCCCCGATAATTTTCACCGTTTGAGGCACAATAATTTCCGTTTCTGCCCCCTTATATTCGTAAAGAAATCCATCACCGACCATCACAAAATCCTGCTCAGAATTTTCGAGCCAAAATGTTCCGTCAAATGCATTCATGCCGATTTCTTTTACAGTTTTCGGAATTTCTATCTTCTCAAGCAACTTGCAATTCTGAAAAGCATTATCCCCTATCTCAATAATCCCATTGGGAACTTCAACATATTTAATTTGAACATTTTCATAAAATGCCATATCGCCGATTTCAGTAACCTTTTTACCGTCTATTTCTTCAGGAATTTTAACCGTTTCGGACTGTCCGTTATATCTTACTATTGAAATTGTTCCGTCATCTTCTTCATAGTCAAAATCTTCCGCCCTGTTTTCTGCAATCGTTTCAGTTTGTTCGACTATGCTTTCAGAAAATGTATCTTCGTTTTTCTGTGTTGTACAGCCTGTCAATAAAATGCATATCGCAGTCAATAGCAGGAATTTTCTCATTCAGCCAACCTCCCGATAAATAATAAAGGACAGATTTTTTAATCTGCCCTTTTATTATATCATATATTGAATGTATTATGCAATTACTTTATGATAGAAACGCCTGTCATTTCTTCCGGCTGTTCAAGTCCGAGAATCCTGAGCATTGTCGGAGCGATGTCGGCAAGTACGCCACCTTCACGGAGTTCGCAGTCTTCGCCGACTACGATGAACGGTACTGGGTTTGTTGTATGAGCTGTGAACGGCGAACCGTCATCTTCATACATCTTGTCAGCGTTTCCGTGGTCAGCAGTGATGAGGGCAACGCCACCCTTGTTAACAACTGTATCAACTACAGCTCCTACACAAGTATCAACCGCTTCAACCGCATTTACAGCCGCATCAAACACACCTGTATGACCTACCATGTCGCAGTTTGCGAAATTGAGAATCATTACATCGAACTTGTCTGAATTCATAGCGTTTACAGCCTTTGTGGCAACTTCATAAGCTGACATTGAAGGCTTGAGGTCGTATGTTGCAACTTCCTTCGGAGAATTTACAAGTATTCTTTCTTCGCCTTCGTACTGCTTTTCAACACCGCCGTTAAAGAAGAATGTTACATGAGCATACTTTTCTGTTTCCGCAATTCTGAGCTGTTTCAAGCCTTTTTCGGAAATATATTCGCCGAAAGTATTGTTGAGTGACTGAGGTTTGAAAGCTACTTCAACATTCGGCATTGTTGCATCGTACTGAGTGAAGCAAACGAACTTGATGTTGAGGAAATCTCTTTCAAAGCCTGTGAACTTGTCATCAACGAAAGTTCTTGTAATTTCTCTTGCTCTGTCAGGACGGAAGTTGAAGAAAATCATGCTGTCGCCTGACTTGACTGTTGCGTCCTTTGCACAAACGCAAGGAATTACAAATTCGTCTGTAACGCCTGCATCGTAAGATTTCTGCATAGCTTCGGCAGGGTCGGCAATAAATTCACCAACGCCGTTTACCATTGCATCATAAGTTTTCTTTACTCTGTCCCAGTTGTTATCTCTGTCCATCGCATAGTAACGACCGCTGATTGTAGCGATTTCGCCAATGCCGATTTCTTTCATCTTTGCAACGAGTTCTTCGACAAATTCCTTACCGCTTGACGGAGGAACATCACGGCCGTCCATGAAACAGTGAACATAAACTTTTGAAAGTCCCTTTTTCTTCGCCATGTCGAGAAGTCCGTAAAGATGTGTGTTGTGGCTGTGAACACCACCGCTTGAGAGAAGTCCCATAAGGTGAAGTGCTGAATTGTTCTTTATGCAATTGTCCATTGCATCGCAGATAGCTTCATTTTTAAGAACATCACCGTCATCAATAGCCTTTGTAATTCTTGTAAGCTCCTGATATACAATCCTTCCTGCACCGATATTTGTGTGACCAACTTCGGAGTTACCCATCTGACCGTCCGGAAGACCTACACACATACCACTTGCACCAATCATTGTGTTCGGGCATTCCTTGAGGTACTTTTCGAGATAAGGTTTCTTTGCACTTCTGATAGCATTGCCGTAGTCACTTGGATTATATCCGAAACCGTCCATTATAATTAAAGCAACAGGTCTTTTTGCCATTCTATATCATTCCTTTCACTTTTATATCGGAAAAAAACAGTTATCAGCCTTCAACAGCAGCCTGAACTATAGTATTGAAATCAGCAGCCTTGAGTGAAGCACCGCCGATAAGTCCACCGTCAACATTTGGCTTTGAGAGGAGTTCAGCACAGTTCTTTGCATTCATAGAACCGCCATACTGGATTGTAACAGCTTCAGCAGTTTCGTTATCGTAAATCTTTGCGAGAGTTGCACGGATAAATCCGCAAACTTCTTCAGCCTGTTCAGCAGTAGCAGTCTTGCCTGTACCGATAGCCCATACAGGTTCGTAAGCGATAACAGTCTTCTTAACGTCTTCAGCAGAAACGTTAAAGAGGTCAAGCTTAATCTGACGTGCGATAACTTCTTCTGTAATGTTGCATTCACGTTCCCAGAGGAGTTCGCCTACGCAAACGATTGGCTTAAGACCTGCTTCAAGTGCGGCTTTGGTTCTCTTGTTTACTGTTTCGTCAGTTTCACCGAAATACTGTCTTCTTTCTGAGTGACCGATTACAACATATTCAACGCCGAGTTCTGTAAGCATATCTGCTGAAATTTCGCCTGTAAATGCACCGCTCTTTTCAAAGTGAACATTTTCAGCACCGATTTTAACATTTGAACCCTTTGTAGCTTCGATAGCTGTTTCAAGGTTTGTGAAAGGTACGCAAGCGATTACTTCAACTTTTCCTTCAGCATTTGCAACGAGAGGCTTAATAGCTTCGAGAAGTTCCTTAGCTTCAGGTCTTGTCTTGTTCATTTTCCAGTTTCCGGCGATGATAGCTTTTCTTACATTCTTATTCATGATAAAATTCCTCACTAATTTTTTATCTTATTATTCAAATTTCTTGGGCGGGTTTGTTAGCCCGCCCCGAAAAAATCTTTAATTAATTACTTGTCAGCGATAACAGCGATACCCGGAAGAACTTTGCCTTCAAGATATTCGAGTGAAGCACCGCCACCTGTTGAGATGTGGCTCATCTTGTCAGCGAAACCGAGCTGAATAACTGCTGCTGCCGAGTCACCGCCGCCGATGATTGTTGTAGCATCTGTTTCAGCGAGTGAGCTTGCAACTGCGATAGTACCCTTTGCAAGTACAGGGTTTTCAAATACACCCATAGGACCGTTCCAAACTACAGTCTTTGCAGATTTTACAGCATCAGCAAAGAGTTTCTGTGTAGCTGTACCGATGTCAAGACCCATCTTGTCAGCAGGGATTGAATCAACAGAAACATTTTCAACTGTGATTTCAGCATCAATCGGATTAGGGAATTCAGCTGCAATAGTTGTATCAACAGGAAGGAGAAGTGTCTTGCCGAGCTTTTCAGCCTTTTCAATCATTTCCTTGCAGTAGTCAATCTTTGTATCGTCAACAAGTGATTTACCTACTTCGTAACCCTTAGCCTTGAGGAATGTGTAAGCCATACCGCCACCGATAATAAGTGTATCACACTTTTCGAGGAGGTTTGAGATAACGTTGAGTTTATCGGCAACCTTTGCACCGCCGAGGATAGCAACGAAAGGTCTTACAGGATTTTCAACGGCATTGCCAAGGAAGTTAATTTCTTTCTGCATGAGATAACCAACGGCTGTTTCCTTAACGAACTTTGTAACGCCTGCTGTTGAAGCATGAGCTCTGTGTGCTGAACCGAAAGCGTCCATTACGAATACTTCATTGTTTACGAGGTCAGCGAGTTCCTTTGAGAAAGCTTCGCCGTTCTTGGTTTCTTCAGCACCTCTGAATCTTGTATTCTGGAGAAGAACAACATCACCGTCAGCCATTTCGGCAACAGCTTTCTTTGCATTTTCGCCTACAACAGTATCATCATTTGCGAAAGTAACCTTTGCAGGTGCGAGAACTTCTGCAAGTCTTACGGCAACAGGAGCAAGTGAGAACTTTTCTTCAGGGCCGTTCTTAGGCTTGCCGAGGTGTGAGCAAAGAACTACTTTGCCTCCGTCTGCAATGAGCTTCTTTATAGTCGGGAGAGCAGCAACGATTCTGTTGTCGTTTGTGATAACGCCGTCCTTGAGCGGAACATTGAAGTCACAACGAACAAGTACATATTTGCCCTTTACGTTAATGTCATCTACTGATACTTTGTTTAAACCAGCCATGTAAATTTACTTCCTTTCAAAAACAAATCTTTTCTTGTCGGATTTACAGTTTCCGACCGCTATTTATATTTTATAATATTTTGTGCGATTTAGCAAGTCCTATAATCATTTTTTTTCAAAAAGTTCATACAGGTCAACCGTCTGAATATGTACATTTTACACAATCGGAAGCGTGTGAAAATTTTTTTTATTTCTTCTTACCCTTGAAAACTACGCCTAACATCTTAGGACCTGAGTTTGTGGCAACGGCTGCACCTATCTGACATTTCCATTCAGGCGGATAACCGAATTTCTTTGTCATAGCGTCAGCAAGTTCATTGCAGTCGTCCTTGTTTTCGCCATAAAGAAGAACATAAGGGAATTTCGGAAGCATCTTTTTGTCTGCTGTCTGTACAAGTTTCGAGATAATGTTCTTTTCTCCCATTACTTTATCTTCCATAGTAACGTCCCCGTCTGCAATCTTAATAATAGGTTTTATTCCGAGCAGGTCGCCGATAAGTGCCGCACCTTTTGAAACCTTGCCTGACTGCTTTACATACTTGAGAGAATACGGTGCAAAGTAAAGTTCTGCCGTTTCAAACCAGTCATTGAGATAGTCAAGAATTTCTTCAGGTGTTGAACCCTTGTAACTTTTCAGAGCTGCCTGTCTTACCGGATAGCCATAAGCACCCGTGTAATTTCTTGAATCAATGATGTGTATTCTGGTTGTACTGTTTTCAGGGTTTGCCATGAAGCTTTCTCTTGCCTTGATAGCGGAATTGTAGCTTCCCGAACCTGTTGAAGATATCGTTACCACAATAATGTCTGTGTAACCTTCGTTGTGAATATCTTCAAAAGCCTTTTTGTATTCAGAAGCTGTAACCTGTGATGTCTTCGGAATACCGCCGTCCTTCTCCATCATTTTGAAGAACTCGTCATTTGTGAAGTCCTGACGTTCTCTGTAAGTCTTTCCGCTGATTTCAACTTCGATATTCATAACTTTTACATTGTAAATCTGTTCAAACTCCACATCAATATCGCTTGCAGAATCGGTGAGTATTTTTATTTTGTGTTCCATGATTGACCTCTACTTCCTTTAATTATAAATTTGATTGTCATTATTTTGTCAGCATATTCAGAACTCCTCAAGGTTAAGTTCTTCTATAAGTGCTTTTTTTAATATTCTTGAAAAGTTGATATTCTTTGAAACCGCATAATCATTAAGCCACTTCGGTATAAGAAGTGTTTTTTTTACGGTCCTTGTGTCATGTTTTCTGAGATATTCAACCGTTACAAAGTCCACCGCAACCATAAACCAGCCTTCCGGAACATCTATCTTTTCCGGATTTGTCGGAACGTGTACAAGCCCGTTTAATTCAGGGCAACCCATTATTTTTTTCCCTATTTCGTCAAGTATATTTAAGTATGCCTGTTCTATACTTGTTCCTGTTGCGTAACATTCCGGAATATCGGGGACTTTAACTTCATAACCGTCCTCCGTCTTTCTGAAAAGTGCAGGATATATAATATTGTTCATCTTATCAGTTGTTTTTCACACTCCTTATTACGAAACCCGCAACTTTATGACCTGCATTTGAAGCAACCGCCGCTCCTATCTGACAAGTCCACTCCGGAGAGTAACCGAGTTTCTTTGTAAGCTCCTTTTCAAGTTCATCCGAAACTGTCGGGTCACTTCCTGTAATGATAATATAAGGTGTCTTTGGTATCATATCACGCTGAGCAATTTCGACAAGTTTCGGGATAATATTTTTTTCACCTCTCACCTTGTCTATAACCTTTGAAACTCCGTCAGATATTTTTATTATCGGACGCAATCCAAGCAGTTCCCCCGCAAATGCCGCAGCTGCCGAAATTCTTCCGGACTTCTTTGCGTATTTCAGGTTATATGATGCAAAATATACACCTGCACATTCAAACCATTCATTCAGATAATTTATTACTTCTCCAGGCTCTGCACCCTTTGAAATCTTTATTGCGGACTGCATAAGCGGATAACCGTAAACGCCTGTGTAATTCTTTGAATCAATGATATGAATATGCAGATTGTTGGCATCCTTGTGATTCTCAAAGAAATTTTCCCTTGCAAGCACCGCAGAATTGTAAGTATTTGAACCAGTTGACGAAATGGTCACAACAATTATGTCTGTGTAACCTTCCGTGAATATTTCGTTGAAGGCTATTTCAAATTCATATGCGGTAATCTGTGAAGTCTTCGGGATTTCCGGCGAACTGTCCATCATTGCGTAGAACTGTTCGTTTGTGAAGTCTTCACGTTCCCTGTAACTTTTTCCGTCAATTGATACTGGAAAATTCATTATCTTTATATCATACTTTTTTTCAAATTCCTTGTCTATGTCACAAGCCGAATCTGTCAGAAGTTTTATTTTCCTCATAGTTAAAAATATTTCCTTTCTGTGTGGTGTTATTCCCATTCAAATTCAGTAAGGTTTCCTTCTATCTGAAGTTCGGGATAATCCCATTGTCGCAGTACTTCATATACTGCTATAGCTACCGAATTTGAAAGGTTAAGGCTTCTCAAAGTATTTCTCATAGGTATTCTTATACAAGTTTCAGGGTACTTTACAAGCAGACTTTCCGGCAACCCCGCATCTTCCCTCCCAAATATAAGATATACAGGTTTTTCGGGATTATACTTAATATCGCTGTGTATATTCCTGCCTTTTGTGGTACAGAAGTAAAAATCACCGCTGTTCTTACTGAAAAAGTCCTCAATATTGTTATAGTAACTTATATCAAGCTTGTCCCAGTAGTCAAGACCTGCTCTTTTTAGTTTTTTGTCATCAATTTCAAAACCCAGAGGTCTGACAAGATGTAATCCTGCTCCCGTGACCGCAGAAGTCCTTGCAATATTCCCTGTATTTTGCGGAATCTGCGGTTCAACAAGAACTATATTGAGATTGTGCATAAATTTCTCCTTTTCCGAATATTCAGAGCGTTTCGTACTGGTAAAGTGTAGGCCTTGTAATCAGCCAGTCAAGGCACTTTTCTATCATTATTCCGTTTCTCTTTTCGGAAGAATAGCCATAAGTTGTCCGTACCGCTATTTCACAGAATGTTGTTGCTCTGTTTATCGCTATAGGAAGACTTTCGCCATTCATAAGCGACCCCACCAGCACAGAAGAAAATACATCTCCCGCCCCCGGATAATTCGCCGAAATCGGCTCAAAAGGCACTTTCCAGAATGAATTGCGTTCCCTGTCATATCCGACATTGCACATAGTGCCGTCTGCAAACGGTACACTTGTAATGACTACAGTCTTAGGGTTTTTCTCTGAAATCCTTACAAGCCTGCTCTTAATCGTCTGAGTTGTGAAAGGTCTTGGCGAGTATTCTTCACCGAGCAGGAATGACATTTCCGTAACATTCGGGGTAACTATATCAGCAATTGAAACCAGTTCACCCATTCTCTTTCTGAGTTCGGGCGTACACGTTCTGTAAGGTTTCCCGTTATCGCCCATCACCGTATCGACAACTTTCAGTGCATCGGGGTATTCCGAAAAGACTTCAAGACAATGGTCAATCTGTTCCTTCGAGGCAAGAAATCCGCTGTAGATACAGTCAAACGATATTCCGAGTCTTCTGTAATGTTCAAGTGCTGACGGTATATATTCTGTCAGGTCATGCATGGCAACTTCCCCAAAACCTCCGGTATGCGTTGAAAGTATCGCCGTAGGAACTGAACAGACTTGTATTCCCATCACCGAAAGTATCGGAAGTATCACGGACAATGAACAATGCCCTAACCCCGAAAGGTCATGTATGGCAATTACTTTCTTTTGCCATTCATCCATAAAGATATCTCCCCCCAAAAAACAATTTTAATCTTTTTTATGATTTTGCTTATTGCAAAGCAAGGAAAAAACAGTTATAATAATCTAATAAGAAAGATAAATATATAAACGCAGACATGAAAAGAGGTACAAAACTATGAAAAAGCTTTATCTTATTTTTAATCCTCATTCGGGAAAAGCGAATATTTCCTCAAAAATAGTTGGTATTGTTGATACATTCACAAAAAACGGCTATGAAGTCACTGTTCACCCCACTCAGGCAAGAATGGATGCTATTGACGTTGCAAAACGTATTTGTGATGAGAAAAATTATGACCTTATTGTGTGTTCGGGCGGTGACGGTACACTTAACGAGGTTATCCAAGGCGTTATGAATTCCGAAAAAAGACTGCCGATAGGTTACATTCCGACAGGGACTACAAATGACTTTGCCCGCAGTCTCGGCATTCCGAAAAAGGTTGACGATGCAGTACAGGAGATTCTTGACGGAAAGATTTTCCCGTGTGATATCGGCACTTTTAACTCAAAGTATTTCACATACATTGCCGCATTCGGAGCATTTACGGAAGTTTCATACGAAACCCCTCAGCAGTACAAAAATATGCTCGGTCACGCCGCATATATCCTTGAAGGCATGAAGGCTGTCAAGAACGTTCAGCCGTACAGGATGACCATTGAATATAACGGCAACATTCTCACAGGCGATTATGTATTCGGTATGGTTACAAATTCATCATCTGTAGGCGGTGTGCTTTCAAATGACAATGTAAAGCTCGATGACGGTGAATATGAAGTTACCATGATAAAGATGCCCAACAATCCGGCTGAATTACAAGGCGTTATTTCCTCGCTTCTTAACCTGAAAGAACAGGTCAACACGGAATACATTCACAATTTCAGAACTTCCGAACTGAAAATTCACCCGGAAACAGAAATACCATGGACACTTGACGGCGAATACGGCGGAATGGAAAACGACATTATAATCAGAAACAACAAACAAGCCGTTGATTTCCTGATTACTTCCACCGATGTTCCGAAAAAGTTACGCAATTCAAAATTCAAACTTTCAAATATATAAATTTTCTTTCCCTCTGCAATTGCAGGGGGAAAAATTTTTTTAAATAAGGTTTCCGCCCGAAAGTTCTTTTCTGACTTCCATAAGTGCAAAACCAAGATAATTTGTACCTCTCCAGTTCGTAGGATTTTCTATTCCGGGACTTTTTTCGTCCATTCCTATTCCCCAGATTTTATCATAAGGGCTTGCCTCCGCAAGAATTCTGCTGTTTGTGTTTACCAGAAAACTTCTTAATTCAAGGTTCTGTGAGAATTTCAGCAAATTCCCTCTGTAAACTATTTCGCAACAATGTTTGTCCCAGACTTCCGGATTAAAATTTTTCACCTTTCTCCCAAGTTCTTTTGCTTGTTTGGGGTGTTTTGCCTCCAGAATTTCTTTAAGTATTTCCGTATCCTTAAAAAGCCTTGCCTTTTCAGCCATCATATAATGTTCCGCTGTCGGATATATAATATCGTTTTCAATAAATTCTGCGGGATACCATTGACTTAAACATTGCTTACCCACATAATCTTTTTGGGCTGTATGACCCCAGAAAAACAGATATTTAAGTTTTTCACCCTTGTTATATCGTTCTATAATATCTTCTACAGTCTGCATTTACATCTTTCCCTTCTAATGTTACGAAATGATTTAAGAATTTTCATACAGTTTTTTTTATTATATCATAGTTTATTTTTTTTGTCCAGTTTTTAGACTAATTTTGTTCTTAAATTATTATAATTTCTCGCTATTGATTGACATATGCCTATTATTAAGGTATAATAAAAACAAACCACAGGTGTTTATTATCCGACTGCATTTTATCAGCCTAAACACAGTGAAAAATTTAAAACAAAGGAGTTCAGAAATTTATGGATTTACAGCAGTTCTTTGACGGAAAAGCGTTTGATGCCTACGAATACTTTGGAGCTCATGCCACTGACAACGGCTATATTTTCAGAGTTTACGCCCCGTCTGCGAAAAGTGTTTCGGTTATAGGGGAATTTAACGGCTGGAACGATTCCTATATGATAAGGGCAAACAACGGCATTTGGGAAATCACAGTTCCGGAAGCTGAAGAAGGTCAGATGTACAAGTATAGAGTTGAAGCTCAGAACGGAAAAATTACCGACAAGGCAGACCCTTACGGAACACAGATGGAAGTCCGCCCTAACAGTGCTTCAATAATTAATTCCCTCAAAAATTTCAATTTCACAGATAAAGAGTGGTTAAGCAAGCGTAAAGATACTTACAATTCCCCGATGAGTATTTATGAATGTCACCTCGGTTCATGGAAACAGAAAGGTCATGATGAAGAAGATGAACCGATTTGGTATAATTACAGGGAACTCGCAGACCTGCTCATTCCTTACCTCAAGGAAAATCATTTTACACACGTTGAATTTCTCCCGCTCAATGAACACCCGTTTGACGGCTCATGGGGCTATCAGGCAAGCGGATTTTTCAGTGTAACTTCACGTTACGGCACTCCACAGGATTTCATGTACCTTGTAAATGAATGTCACAAGAACAATATCGGTATAATTATGGACTTTGTAGTTGTTCATTTCACTGCCGATGATTACGGTTTGCGTGAATTTGACGGAACGGCACTTTACGAATACGACAACACAAGCACGGGCTATAATGAATGGGGTTCTTGCAATTTCAATTATTTCAGACATGAAGTGTGCAGTTGCCTTATGTCAGCCGCTAACATATGGCTCGATAAGTTCCACGTTGACGGCTTGAGAATGGATGCCATCAATAACGCTCTTTACTGGCAGGGCAATAAAGACAGAGGCGTTAATATCGGGGCTATAAACTTCTTAAGAGAAATGAACAGCGGCTTGCACAAAATGTACAACGGTATTATGCTCATTGCGGAAGATTCTTCAAACTTCCTCAAAGTTACCGCACCTGTCGAATATGGAGGTCTCGGATTCGACTACAAGTGGGATTTGGGTTGGATGAATGATACTCTTGAATACTTTAAACTTTACCCGACCGACAGAAAAGCCCGTTATCATCAGCTTTCATTCTCAATGATGTACTTCTGGAATGAACTCTATATGTTGCCATTCTCTCACGATGAAGTCGTTCACGGTAAGGCTACCATCATTCAGAAAATGTGGGGCGACTATGAATATAAATTCCCTCAGTGCCGTACACTTTACGTCTATATGTTCACTCACCCCGGAAAGAAACTTAACTTCATGGGAAACGAAATCGGTCATTTCAGAGAATGGGACGAAAAAGAAGAAAATGACTGGTTCTTGCTCAAGTACCCTAAACATGATTCATTCAACCGGTTCTTTAAAGCTCTCAACGAAGTTTATGTAACAAGTCCTGCTCTTTACCACAATGAGTACAATTCCGAAAATTTCAGGTGGCTTGAAATTGACGCTCCCGAAGACTGCGTATATGCTTATCAGAGAAGTTTCGGCGAGGATATAATCATTACTGTAATGAATACTTCCGCTGACCTTTACGAAGATTACACAATCGGTGCTGATGAACCTTTCATTCTCGAAGAAGTGATAAATACTGACAGTTATGAATATTCCGGAAACGGACTTGACAACAAGGGCAAACAAATAAAAGCTGTTGCAAAACCTTACAAGGAACACGATTTCTCATTCAATCTCAGACTTGCTCCGTTCAGCAGTTCGATATTAAGGGTTAAGGGAAAAGACAAGGCACAAGAAAAAGTTACTAAGCCTAACGGAAAAAACCCTTTCAATAAAAAAATCAGATAATTCGGATAACCGGGAAGCCCCTTATGCACTAAGTGCATAAGGGGCTTCCTTTAAATTATTCCGTTTTCATCAGGTAATTGTTGCCATTCATTATTGTCAGGCGGTGACATTCTTTCATTGGGCATTTGCTGATTGTTGTCTTGTGGCATCTGTCCGTTATTGTCATTCGGGAAATCCTGTGGCATATCGGGTGGCATCTGACCGCCGTTGTTCTGAGGTGGATTTTGTGGCATTTGTCCGTTGTTGTCCGGTGGGTTCATTCTTCCGTCAGGTGGCATCTGACCGCCATTATTATTGTCGGGCGGATTCTGTCCGCTGTCTGTAGAAATATTGTTTTCCGTCTGCTGAACTGTCGTAGTTGTCTTTGTTTCTAAAGGCTGTTGAGTTACCGCTGTAGTGGTTACGGAAGGTTCATTTTGCTTCTGAGTGTCCGAAGCTGTAGTAGTTTCCTGTGCTGTTGTCTGATGTCCCTTGTCCTTTCCGAAAACGCCTCCGAAGCCTCCGAAATCTTTACCGGGTTCGCCTCCGCCCTGTACACCCATATCATTCAGATTCACTGAACTTGCATCTATAAGCTTTGAACTGTCTTTTTCCTGCTCCTCGTTTGTTGAAGGAACTGTTCCGTCAAGCTGTCCTTCAATGCTTTCCGCTCTGAGTTTCGCAAATTCTTTCAGAGTTTCCGTACCTTTTTCAAATTCTTCATAAGTACAGAATGAAGACGGGTCGTTTTGGGCATCTTCATCTATAAGGCTCTTTATCTCGTCAACCTTTTCATCAATATTATTAAGGTAATCCGCAACCTGACTGAGATATTCATGATAACGCTCTTTGTATTCATCTACTTCAAGCAGTTTTGAAATAAGCGGTCTGTCTTCAAGGTCAATTCCGTTCGTTACAGGTGTGTCAATTGCAAAGTTTACGGCTGATGTTGCAGAACCGGACTGGAAACCTCCGAAAGCAAGGTTATAATCCCATGGAAGTATCGTGATTTTTCCGTTATTCTCGTAGATATAATAATTTTGTTGCATATTTGAAGAATAACTGTCAAGGTTTACTACTGCTGTATGAACTGCAAGGTATCTTAAAATTTCATCGACATCAAAATATTCTTCAAGATTCTGTCCCTCTGAAAGATTTTTCAGTGCGGTTATTACTCGCTGATAATCTTCTTCACCTGTAGAATTGAATACGGCATTTTCAAATATCGAAGAATAGCTTGAACTGTCGTCATCGGTATACACAAGCGAACCACCGCCCGAATTTCCGAAACCTCCGAAACCTCCGCCACCCTTGAAATCAGGCATTGTAACGGTTTCACCGTTTTCGTCTGTCATTTCAGGCATCTTGTCAGGGGGGTTCATTCCGCCGATGTTATTGTCCGGCTGTTCGGGCATTGTAACGGTTTCACCGTTTTCGTCCGTCATTTCGGGCATATCCGGAGGGTTCATTCCGTCTTTTCCGCCTGCTTCAACGCTTTTTACATTATAAAGGTTTCCGTCAGTTGTTCCGTAATTTCTCTCCAGAAAGCTGTGGTCATATGCTTCAAGTGCCAGATACAAGCCCCAGTATTCGCCGTTGACTGTTATTTTCGCATATGATACAAGCGGACATTCCACGCCCATTTCTCTCATCATATCATAGGAAATATATTCTTTCATAAGCGTGTTGTCTGAATAATTGCTGTTAAGTGTAAGCTTATCGAGTCCGTAGCAAGTTTGCTCCTTATTGTATTTGTCAAATTTTATCTTAAAACTGTATCGGTCGCTGTCGGAAGAAACTACCTGGGTAAGGCTCGAATTGCCTTTTGGCTTTATACCTACATTCTCAAAAGTTTCACCGTTTATATTCATGTCAACGCTTATATACGGCTTACTCTGTGCATTGCTAAGCATTTCCTGCCAGTCCGATTCATCGCAGGTTATATCTATATTTATTACATTGCCGTTAAATAATTTCTCCTGATATTCCGTTGTGGTTTCGGTATTTTCGGCGGAAGAACCGATATTTTCAAGATTATCCGCACTGCTTTCAGATATTACTGAACCATTGCCTGCCACCGAAGAACTTTCAGCGGTATTTTCTGTATTTGTACAGCCTGTTGCGATACTGAGAATTAACGCAAGGCTCATTATAATGCTTATCTTTCTTTTCATAATTTAAAATATCTCCTTTCGGTCTGTCTATGTTACTAAAAGTTTAAAATGTTTTACTTAAATTAATCTTAAAACCGTTTTATTTGTGTGATATTTTCATTATACTGTCACAATTTTTTCGTCTGCTTTTCAAAAGCTAAGGATTTTAAGACCTTTTTAAGATTTATATGGTATAATAAAAGCAATCCAAAAAAACATACTGAAAGGAAGATTATAACTTATGCGTATACTTATTGTTGAAGATGAAGTAAGACTTGCGGAAGCTCTCGTACAGATTTTCATGAAGGAAAAGTACAGTGCCGATGCCTGTTATGACGGAGTAAACGGGCTTGACAACGCCCTTACGGGAATATATGACGTGATTGTGCTTGACATAATGCTACCTAAAATGAACGGGCTTGAAGTCCTCAGAACTTTAAGGGCTAACAAGATTAAAACGCCCGTTATCCTGCTCACTGCAAAAGACGAAGTTTCAGACAAAGTTACAGGTCTTGACATAGGAGCTGACGATTATCTGACCAAGCCTTTCTATACAGAAGAATTGCTCGCAAGAGTCCGTTCACTCGGCAGACGTAATTCAGACGTTATCTGTGACAACATACTTTCATTCGATGATATTTCCCTTAATATTTCTACTTACGAACTCATGTGTGGTGAAAGGTCCGTAAAGCTTGGGCTAAAGGAATTTAATATTATGTAACTGCTTATTAAAAATGGTGCAAGAATACTCAGCAAGGAAACTTTAATAGAAAAAATATGGGGTTATGAGTCTGATGCAGAATACAATAATGTTGAAGTTTATATTTCATTCCTCAGAAAGAAACTTTCACACATAAAATCAAAGGTCATTATTAAAACTGTTCGTGGCGTAGGCTATTGCCTTGAGGTAATCTCATGATTAAGAAATTACGTTCAAGATTTGCACTTATAACTATGGGGATTTTCTGCTTTGTGCTTGTGGCAACACTTACCGCAATATTCGTTCTTATGTCACAATCTGAAAAACATCAGTCAGAAAAGATTATTGACGATGCTCTTAATAAGGCTGAAATGTCAGTGTTTGACAGCAGCTCTCCAAATCCATTTGACAAACCCCCTAAAGATTTTCCGCCACATTATATGAATGATAACCCTCCACCTGCCAAACCTGATGGTATTATTCCGATAAGACCTTTTGAAGAAAATGATATGCTGAGAAATGCTATAATAATAACTCTTGACAAGCAAAAGCAAGTTACAGATATTTCTTACCGGATAGACAATGTAAATGATGATGAAGACGTTGCCGAAACAGCCGTTGCCCTGCTCGAAAGCAATAAAAACAACGGAATTGTGACAATTGACAATGTTCAGTTCAGATATAAATACAGGGAATCGCATTCAAATTATTTTGTCGTACTAGTTGACCGCTCCATTGAAATCTCCACATTACGCAGGCTTATAATAACTTTCCTGATAACTTTCGTGATATTAATGGCTCTGCTTTCACTTCTGAGTATATTCCTTGCAAGATGGACAGTAAAACCAATAGCAAAGGCTTGGGAAAAACAAAAACAGTTTGTGGCGGATGCCTCCCATGAATTGAAAACGCCTCTTACAGTCATAGGTACAAACGCAGATGTAATTATGTCAAATCCCGATGACCTTGTAAAAAATCAATTGAAGTGGCTTGAATATATAAAAACGGAAACTGTAAGAATGACCAAACTTGTTTCCGACCTGCTCTACATTGCCAAGACAGATGCAAATCAAACCGCAATGAACATGATTGAATTTAACATAAGCGATACCGTTTCCGAAATATGCCTTGTATTTGAAGCTCTGATGTTTGAGAAGCACAAAAACTTTGATTATTCGGACATTCAGGAGAATATTATTTACAAAGGCGATAAAGACAGAATAAAACAACTTTTTACCATTCTGCTCGACAATGCTATGAAACATTCCCCCGACAATGCCGATATTAAAGTTTCGCTGACTGCTGAAAAGAAGAAAATTCAACTTATTGTGACAAACACGGGCGAAACTATCCCGAAAGAAAACCTTGACAAAATTTTCGAGCGTTTCTACAGGGTCGACAAGTCAAGAGCCAGAGAAACAGGCGGTTGCGGGCTTGGGCTGAGCATCGCAAAAACCATTGTCGACAATCACAAGGGAAACATTACCGTAACAAGTAAAGACGGTGAAGGTACTTCATTTACAGTTACACTTTAAGACTTCCGAATCAGTCTTTAACCGAAAATTCATCATAAGGCAACAAAATGTTATTTGAATTTACCGGATTATTGTGATAAAATTAAATTCTAAGAATGAATTAATCATGTCACTACTGTCTGAAGTTAATTGATGGGCTGTCATGTTAAATCTTTTCAATATTCTATGAAAGAGGTGACAATGAATGAAAAAGGACATCCACCCGAATTTTGAAGAAACTACCATCACTTGTGCCTGCGGTAACGTTATGCACACTCGTTCTACAAAGAAGGACATCAAGGTAGAAATCTGTTCAAAGTGCCACCCGTTCTTTACTGGCAAACAGAAGCTTGTTGATACAGGCGGACGTGTTGACAGATTCAAGAAGCGTTACGGCAAATAATTATTATTTGAAAATTTCTGAAGCGACCGGATTTTTTGTTTCGGTCGCTGATTTTTTTACAAAGGTGTTATAAAATGGGCTATATTACTATAAAGGATTTTGCGGAAGCAAGCTTTACCGAAAAGCATTCGGAATTTATCGGATATGTAAAACCTGTTAAAACCAATGACGAAGCTGTCGAATTTATAAATGAAATCCGTGCCAGACACAGAAAAGCCACCCACAATGTTTACGCCTATATATTGCGTGACGGCAATATTTCCCGGTATTCAGATGACGGAGAACCTCAGGGAACTGCCGGTATTCCAGTCCTCGAAGTCCTTAAAAAACGTGGACTTACCGATATTTGTTGCGTTGTCACAAGGTATTTCGGCGGAATACTGCTCGGAGGTGGCGGACTGGTAAGGGCTTATTCACATTCTGCAAGTCTTGCCGTAAATTCTGCACAAATTATGGATATGCAGGAATGTTACAGGGTTTTCATAAACAGCGATTACTCATTATACGGAAAAATCAATTATGTACTTCCCGAATTTGAAATAAAGCTTGTCAATTCCGATTTCGGCGATTCCGTCACCCTTGAAATGCTCGTTAAGAAAGCCAAAATGCAGGCTCTTTCCGAAAAACTTACAGACCTTACTAACGGAAAGGTAAATATTGAGCAGTCGGAAGAAATTTTCGAGGATTTCGGTTGACCCGATTTTTATATAAAAATTTTGTGAAAAAAAGAGGACTTTTTAAGTTTTCGTGGTATAAGTTATTGTAACAAAAGATTATGGAGGGGATTTTATGACTGTCAGAGAACGTTCTGAAAATATCGAATTTCAGATACTCGATAAAAACGCCTGCTTTTCGGCAAACTGTGGCAAGCGTGATAAATTTGAAGAAAAATGCCTGATACGCACGGAATTCCAGCGTGACAGGGACAGAATTCTTCACTGCAATTCTTTCAGAAGACTGAAGCATAAGACGCAGGTTTTTTTGTCCCCGATAGGCGACCATTACAGAACACGCCTTACCCATACTCTTGAAGTTTCACAGATTGCAAGGACTATCGCAAGAGGTTTAAGACTTAATGAAGACCTTACGGAAGCTATCGCACTCGGACATGACCTCGGACATTCTCCTTTCGGTCATTCGGGCGAAGCCGTTCTTAATTCAATCTGCACGCACGGTTTCAGGCACAACGAACAGAGTGTAAGAGTTGTCGAAGTCATAGAAAACCTTAATCTTACGCCGGAAGTAAAAGACGGCATACTTTGCCACACAAGAAGGGAAAAAGAACCTTTCACCCGTGAAGGCTTCATTGTAAGGCTTGCCGACAAATTCGCATATATTAATCATGATATTGATGATGCTATCCGTGCGGGGCTTATTGAAGAAAAAGACCTCCCCGAAAGTGCCGTTGCAGTCCTCGGCAACTCAAAAAGCAACCGTATCGCAACACTCGTTTCATCTGTAATCGAAAACGGTTCTGACAGAATTATGATGTCGCCCGATATCCAGAAAGCCCATGACGAAATTTACAAATACCTCTTTGACAATGTTTATTCAAGCCCTCTTGCAAAATCTGAACAGAGTAAAATTGAATTGCTTATCAAAAACCTTTACGGCTACTTTAAAAAACAGCCCGACAAGCTTCCCGAACACTACAGAAATATCATGAAAGATTACGATATTGAATATGCTGTATGTGATTACATTTCGGGAATGTCGGACGATTTCGCCATCAATCTTTTCAGACAACTTTTTATCCCGACAGAATGGAAATATTAATCGGAGGTGAATAATATTGCAACTTTCTGACGAATTTATGACATCTCTGAGAATGGCAAATCCTATTGACAGAGTTATGCAATCATATGTGAATATTATAAGAAAGGGGCATAATTTCGTATGTTCCTGTCCTTTCCATTCTGAAAAAACTCCTTCCTGTACCATCTATCCCGATACGCAAAGTTTCTATTGTTTCGGTTGCGGTGTGGGCGGTGATGTTGTCACCTTCATAAAGAAAATTGAGAACCTTGAGTATATGGAGGCTGTAAGGTTTCTTGCCGAACGTGCGAATATTCCGATGCCTGTTTTCAGCAGTTCCGAAGACGAAGAATTTCAACGCAGAAAATCGGCTATCTTTGCCATAAACAGAGAAGCAGCAATTTTCTTCTATCAGAATCTTTGTTCCGGCGATTCTTCAAAACACGCCCGTAAATACCTTATGCAAAGACGAATATCGCCACAGACGGTCAAAAAATACGGGCTTGGATTCGCTCCTGACAGTTGGGATTCCCTGACCAAGCACCTTATCGCAAAAGGTTTCCGCACCGAAGATATGGTTGCTTCCAAGGTCTGCATGGTCGCAAGAAACGGAAACATTATAGATATTTTCAGAAACCGCCTTATGTTCCCTATACGAGATTTAAGGAAAAATATTGTAGCATTCGGGGGGCGTGTGTTTGACGACAGCACGCCAAAATACCTTAACTCTCCCGAAACTCCCGTATTCAAGAAAAGCCGTAATCTTTTTTCACTCAACTTTGCGAAAAAGTCCGACAGCGATTTTCTGATACTTGCGGAAGGTTACATGGACGTAATTTCACTCAATCAGGCGGGCTTTGAAAATGCTGTTGCGACACTCGGAACTTCAATTACCGATGAACAGGCAAGAATAATTTCACAGTATGTAAAGCAGGTTATTATTGCCTATGACAGCGACAACGCAGGTCAGAAGGCTACTCAGAGAGCCTTGAACTTACTCAGCAACGTTGGTGTAAGTGCCAGAATTCTTAAAATCGAAGGTGCTAAAGACCCTGACGAATACATAAAAAAATTCGGTGCTAAAAGCTTCCGGCAACTGCTCGGAAAAGCTCAGAACGCACGAAACTTTGAAATTGCAAAATGTATACAGGGGCTTGACCTCTCCACAGAACAAGGCAGGGTTGACGGTTTGCGTAAATGTGTCAAGGTTCTTGCCGATATTCCCGACATTCTCGAACGTGAAATTTATATCGGTAAAGTTGCGGAAATCTTTAAAATCAAACCCGATGTTATTACCATGAGCGTCAATGCGGAAAACAGAAAAAAAACAAATTACGATAAGAAACAAAGGTGGATTGCTGTTTCAAGACCGTCAAAAATTCCTGATGACATTAATCCCGAAGCTTCAAAATATCCGAAAGAAAACAATGCAGAGGAATGTTTAATCGCTTATCTGCTAAAATATCCGGAGAGATTTCCTGAGATTTCCTCAAAAATTTCTCCGCAGGATTTTGCCACGTCACTTAACCGGAAGTTTTTCAATGTTCTTGGCGAAAAACTTAAAAACAACTCTGATTTCAGTCTTTCTTTTCTCTCAAATGAATTGAATGATGTTGAAATGTCCAAAATAACAGGCATAGACGCTAAATATAAAGAAACTCATCTTACACCTAAAGGTGCTGATGATTGTATAGAAATCCTGCATAAATGGGCTGAAAATCAGAAAACCCCCGAATTTCTCTCAGATGACGATTTAAGGCTTCTCGCAGAGAAAAAAAGAGGGATTTCCTGAAACCATAAAAATATAATTTCAGACGGAGGTAATATTTATGTCAATGTATGAGAAACAATTTGAAATGCTTATCCAGAACGCCAAAAAATCAGGCAAAATCAATACCAACGAAATTGCCGCTTTCACTTCCACTTTCAAACTGAACAGCAAAGATATGGAAAAGCTTTATAACAGTATTTCAAAGCTTCATCTTGAAATTGTCAACGAACCGTTCAACGGAAATATAAAGGAAATTTACGGCGACCCTGCCACCATAAAAGAAGAAAACGCAGAGCCTGCAACCACTCCGAAAACCGTTGTGAAAGAACCTGTTAAAAATACTCCCGTTATAAAGACTGTTGCAGAAAAACCCGCTGTCGTTACTGCCGAAACAAAACCTTCTAAAAAAGAATCAAAGCAGTCACTTGATGCTTTGATGGAAAAAGCTAAGGCCAACGGCTCTATTTCTACAAAGGAAATAAACGATGCCATGGAAGAACTTGAACTTGACGTTGAGCAGATTAATAACTTCTATGAAGACTGCATTAATAACAATATCAATATCATTGACGAATTTTCAGGTGATTCCGATGATATGAAAATCGGACTTGACTCAGGTCTTAACGATGATTTGGAAATGGCTCTTTCAACTGAAGGGATTGCCATTGATGACCCTGTAAAAATATACCTTAAAGAGATAGGACGAGTTCCGCTTCTCACTCCGGAAGAAGAAATTGAACTTGCTCAGAGAATGGCTCACGGCGACCCTTACGCAAGAAAACGTCTTTCCGAAGCTAACCTCAGACTTGTTGTAAGTATCGCCAAGAGATATGTCGGCCGTGGTATGCAGTTCCTTGACCTTATTCAGGAAGGAAACCTCGGACTTATCAAGGCTGTCGAAAAATTTGACCACACAAAAGGTTTCAAATTCTCAACTTACGCTACCTGGTGGATAAGACAGGCTATTACAAGAGCTATCGCAGACCAGGCAAGAACTATTCGTATCCCTGTCCACATGGTTGAAACCATCACAAAAGTTAAGAAAGTTTCCAGCCAGCTTCTCCACGAAAACGGTCATGACCCAACGGCTGACGAAATTGCCGAAAAACTCGATATGCCGGTTGAGAGAGTCCGTGAAATCATGCGTATCGCCCAAGACCCTGTTTCTCTCGAAACTCCTATAGGCGAAGAAGAAGACAGTCACCTTGGCGACTTTATCCCTGATGATGAAGCCCCTGCACCTGCCGAAGCGGCTTCACTCAAACTCCTTAAAGAGCAGCTTAATGACGTACTTGACACACTTACCGAACGTGAAGCAAAGGTTCTTAAACTCCGTTTCGGTCTGGAAGACGGCCGTTCAAGAACTCTCGAAGAAGTCGGAAAAGAATTTGAAGTTACCCGTGAAAGAATAAGACAGATTGAGGCTAAGGCTCTCCGTAAACTCCGCCACCCAAGCAGAAGTAAAAAAGTTAAGGATTACCTTGACTAAGGGAGATTAACCAAAATGCACATAACACTTGAGGCGGACTATGCCGTCAGAATAGTAACTTGTCTTGCGAAGTATAACAGAAGACTCGATGCAAAGACTATTTCGGAAAAAAGCTGCGTAACCCTCCGTTTTGCCCTGAAAATTTTGAGAAAGCTCGTTGAAAACGGCATTGCAAAGTCTTTCAAAGGGGCAACGGGTGGCTATGAGCTTGCAAAACCCGCTAATCAGATAACACTCCGTGATGTAATTGAAACGGTTGAGGGTACATATTATTTCAGCAGATGCCTGAACGAAAACCACCCTCCGTGCAGTCAGTCTTGTCAATGTCAATATCAGACTGCTTTTAACGAGATTACAGAAACTGTAAGAGAAAAACTTGAATCTTACACTTTTGATATGTTTATTAAATAACAAAAAAGAGAGAGCATTTGACTCTCTCTTTTTATATATATCCCTTGTGGGAGTTTAAGCGACTTTCATCACTTAACATTATATTTCACCCGGTCCGTTCCCCAGCCAAGCAAATCTCATATTCATAGTAGCGTATTTCCTCATATAATACACGCTCCTTTCATAAGATATCCTGACGGATTTTTAAAGTCTAAGTAAAATATCGATTAGTACATCGGTAACACCTTTTCGTAAGTTATTTATTTTCCGGAAATTCTGATTTCTCAGATTAAAGCGGTTTTCATCGCTTTACTTTAAATTTCGCCCGGTCCGTTCCTCAGCCAATCAAGCTTCACATTTCCCATAGCGTATCTTTTCATAATATACACGCCCTTTCTGTGATTGTCCCGTTGGGTTTTTTCGGTCAAGTTATATTGATTAGTACATCGGTACCACCTTTTCGCAAGTTATTTATTCTCCGAAGCCCCGATTTCTCAGGTTAAAGCGGTTTTCATCGCTTTATTTCAGATATCGCCCGGAGCTTTTCCCGTCCAAGCATGTTTCATAGAAGACATTGTGTAAATTTTCATATTACACACACCCTTTCACTTTCACAATCAATTTTTTAGGGGTTGTCCTATATGCCGATTTCTCGGTTAAAGCGGTTTTCATCGCTTTATTTTAAATTTCGCCCGGTCCGTTCCTCTTGAACTCAGGACTTTTATAAACCATATGTAAAGCATTCATTTTCACTATGCCCACACACCCTTCTACGATAAAATTATGGGTGAAGATTATATAGTTTACTGCATGGGTACCACCTTTTCTATGTTTTTTATAATATCGTACGGGATTTTATTTCCCGAAACATTCAGTTCTGACCGCCTGTAAAAAGCCTTTATATATAAAGACCCTCAGGTCGTTAATCCGGATTTACTCTCAAATCCCAAAAAGCAGACCTTAATTAATTTTTCAGTTGTTATCAATCAAGCCCCGCCGTTTCGGTCATAAATCACTATAATTGTATTCAAAAATATAAGGTACATCTGCTATAACACCGAAGCAGAATTTAAAACCTCTATTTCAGTATCCTTATGACTTTGACTGACACGAGCCGTGAAAGATAACTGCTTGATACTGTGGTTCAATAGTTCCCATCGGACTCGCCTCTTTCCTGATTTTAAATTTCTTCTGCCGTCCTTTAAACAATTCATTTACCGGTAAACACCTTAGTAATAGAACCGTATAGGAAAAATCCCTAACAAAAGATTCATCATAGGAAGTACTTATCCAGTCCGCCAACAGTTTACAAATTCTTCAGTAACTTATTGATATTACTACGGCTCTGACTAACTGCCCGAACCTCAAGTTGTTGTTCTTACTGGCTTTCTGTCTTTTCCTTTTCCTTGAGTATATAATATCACAACCCTTGTGAAATGTCAATAGTTTTTTTGAGGTTTTTTAAAAATAAATTGTTTAATATGTTTTTTACCGCACTTGTATTGACTTTCACATTCAATTGTACTATAATAAAAATGTTGAGTGTCGTCAACGGCACTATTTTTTATACAGCCCATCAAGGCAGAACGGAGAGATTTATGTCAGAAGAATTAAAAAATGACCTTACCCCCGACCTTTATACACTCGTTGATGAGGACGGCAAAGAACAGACCTTTGAAATGCTTGATGCAATCGAACACGATGAACAGACATATTTTGCACTTATCCCTTACAATCCTGACCCGAATGCACTTCTTGAAGATGACGGCGAATTTGTCATCCTGAAAACCGAATGTGTTGACGGCGAAGATATGCTTGTTTCAATTGACGATGACGAAGAATTCCTTGAAATCTCCGAAATCTTCATGAAAAGACTCGAAGCAATGTTTGAAGAAGACGATGATGATGAATGCGACTGTGGTTGCGGTCATTGCCATTAATCTGTTTTTTCTTGAAAAAGCCACTTATAAAGACTAAAAATACTATTGACTTTTCACATATGCAATGCTATAATTAAAGTCAAGAAAAAATTACTGCCTTATTCGAGCCAGTGTGGTTTTTATAATCCAACACCTTTTAAAAGGGAATTCGGCTCTGATTTGGGATTGCAGACCTCCCACCTATTTTAATGTACCTCCTAAGGGCGTATCATAGATATTTATAAAGCTTGGGTTTATGGATAATTGAATAGAAATGCTTGTTGTATTATGTAGGTGGACGAAGGGAGCGTGAAAAAATCAGGAGAAT
>URWK01000005.1 GCA_900551505.1 uncultured Ruminococcus sp.
TTTCCAAACATATGTTTGGAAATTCCGCCCGCCCACTGTTTTAAACGATTTTCGGTAAACAGCTTTAAAAATCGGAAAAATTTAAGTATCAAAAAAAATTCTCCGTTTTGGCTATATTGTATATTGAAAACCGTTTCATTTACTGGTAAAATAAATATTGTGTATTTGCAAAAAACGGAGAAAGGAAAATGACAGATGGATTCAACTATAAAAGACGTTGCAAAAACCGCAGGTGTTTCTGTGGCAACAGTTTCAAGAGTTCTGAATAAAAGTGCAAATGTTTCTGATATAACTGCAAAGCGTGTACTTTCTGCAATAGAAACCCTTGGCTACAGACCGAATTTCCTCGGAAGAAATTTGAGAAAATGTGAAACAAATGTTATTCTTGCGATTATTCCGTCAATGGAACACACTTTCTACAGCGGAATTCTGAAAGGTATGCAGAACAGAGCAAACGAACTCGGATATGATATACTGATTTCGACAAGTAACAGTGATAACGCTACAGAATTACGCTTGCTGAATATGCTTGCAAACCGTACAGTAGATGCGGCAATATTGCTTGGAACTCGCCTCCCTGCTGATGTTCTGAAAGAACTCAGTGCAAAATATTGTATGGCTCTTTGTTGTGAGAGAATACCCGAATCGGATATGGTTACGGTAACGGTTGACGATGAGCAGGCAGGATATGACGCTGTGAAATGCCTTATCGAAAAGGGGCATAGGAAAATAGCGATGGTTTCAACTTCCGTCCGTGCGTATTCTTCAATAGACAGAGAGAACGGATATAAAAAAGCTCTTGCGGAATACGGAATACCGTTCAGAGAAGATTATATGTATTATGGTTCTTATGATTACTGGAGCGGGGAAACGGCTATGGAGCAATTTATGAATCTTGAAGAAAAGCCGACAGCCGTTTTTACAGTTTCGGATTTGCTTGCAACGGGCGTTATAAGATATGCCGAAAAGCATGATATAAAAATAGGGAAAGATTTGGCGGTAATCGGGTTTGATAATATTGCCCTTGCGGAAATGTTTATTCCGTCAATTTCTACAGTAGTTCAGCCTTGTATGGCAATCGGTTATAAAGCTGTTGAAATGGTTATTGAAAATCTACGTTTCCCGAATACATATAAGGGCAAAAATTATTTCTTAAAACACAATATTATTTTACGTCAGTCTACAGGAGATTAAATTATGTCAGGTACTTTATATATAACAGGAACTCCAATAGGAAATATGGAAGATGTTACATTCAGACAGCTCGAAATACTCAATTCGGTTGATTTCATAACTGCCGAAGATACAAGAGTAACATTGAAGCTTCTGAACCGATACGAGATAAAGAAACCGCTTGTAAGTTACCATGAACACAGTACGAAAGCTTGCACGGAAAACATTATTCAGCGTATACAGAACGGCGAAAGCGTGGCAGTGGTTTCCGATGCCGGTATGCCCTGCATTTCAGACCCGGGTGAAGAACTTGTAAAGGAATGTCACAGACTTGGGATTGATATAAAGGTTGTTCCCGGCCCGAGTGCAGTAGTTTCAGCTCTGGCAATATCAGGGCTGGACACAAAGAGATTTGCGTTTGAAGGATTTCTTTCTACGAACAAGAAACAGCGTTATGAACATCTTGAGAGCATAAAGAATGACAGGCATACGCTTATCTTTTATGAAGCTCCGCATAAACTTGTCGCAACGCTCGAAGATATGCTTGAATATTTCGGGAACAGGCGTATTTCGATTTGCAGGGAACTTACAAAGATATATGAGCAGGTTAAACTGACCACACTTGAAGAAGCACTTGAATTTTACAGAAGCAACAATCCGAAAGGGGAATTTGTGCTTGTAATAGAGGGTAAAAAAGAGCAGGAAAAGCCTGAGATAACTATTGAAGATGCAGTTTCGATGGTAAGGAATTTAATTGATGGCGGTGAACGTGCCGTAGATGCTTGCAAGGCTATTGCAAAACAGACCGGTTTCAGAAAAAGCGAACTCTATCAACAGGTCAGCAAGGACTAAAGGATAAAGTTTTCGGGGGGGGGGGCGCGGGGGCCGCCACCGCCGGCGCCGCCCCCCCGAAAATTAACCGTTACACAGAATGAAAATTATTTGCGGATAGAATTAATTGCCGGAATTTTGGCTTTATCGAGAGCAAATGCGAGAACCCAGAAAATCATAGCAGAAGCAACAGCCTGAATAACATTCGGGATAGCTTCCACCAACTGAGCCTGTGGATTGCCGTAGAGAATAACAGCGGTTATATAGTAACCTACGATAGTTACAATGCCTGAAACTATTGAGGCAATGACAGACTTGACGGAAAACATATTTTTCTCATTCTTTGCGATAGCGTAGATACATAAAGAATTGAGAGACTTTATAATCATGGTTGGCAGAATGTAGGCAGGATATCCCGAAAGCAGGTCGGAAAGTCCTCCGCCCAAAGCACCTGCAATCATTCCGCATGGGAAAGGCAGGATTACAGAGGCAAGGTATATTATACTGTCACCTATATGAATGTATCCGTTTGCAGTCGGTATGTGCAGTATAAAAGCAGTAGTTACACACACCATAGCAGTGAAAAGTGCGGTAAGAGTAAGTAATTTGGTTTTGCTGTTCATAAATAATTCCCCCCGGATTTTTTATTTCTGAATTGATTTTACACCGCATTATAAGTTATTTGGTTTTTATCGTGTTGCAGGCATATGAATTTCCTGTAACTTTTGTCTTTCAAGGTATTAAAGCAGAAATTTCACGTCCGAGTGACCAGAGAAAAGGCTCGAATACCACGCCGTTTTTAATGTCCGCACCTATATTTAAAGTATGCAGTGTTGCATCGGAAATAAATTTTCCTGCAATGCTTACAGACCTTGAAAGTTTTATGCCTCTCATTTCGCACGCCGAGAGTACAGAGGCGAACAAATCTCCCGTGCCTGAGAAAATTTGTGCAGTGCGGTGTATTCTGTCAGCTGAGAAAACGCCGTTTTCAAATGAGAGATTTACAAGAAATTCTCCATCGGCAATTCCGGTGATAACAACAGACTTAGCCCCCATTTTGCAAAGTTCTTCGGCTGATTTTTTGGCATCGTCAAGCGGTATGCTTTCGCCCCTGTATTCTGTTCCGGTAAGTATTGCCGTTTCGGTCAGGTTAGGGGTTATCACGTCTGCATATCTGATAAGTTCCTTCATTCTGCTGCACATTTCGGGGGTGTACGTCGGATAAGGTTTCCCGTTATCTCCGATTACTGTATCTATAATAATTTTCGGGGGATTTTCTGAATTAAGCATCTTTTCCATGAAGTCGCTGACGGTTTCTATTTGAAGTTCAGAACCGAGAAAACCGCTGTATATTCCGTCAAATGTAAGCCCGTCCCAGTCTTTTAAGTAGTCGGGCAACTGTTTTGTGAAATCTGAAAAATAAAATTGCGGGAATCCTGTATGCTTTGAAAGAATAGCCGTAGGAACAGGGCAAACTTGCACACCTGCCGATGAGATTACGGAAATCGCAGTGGTAAGCGAACAGCGTCCGAAACCCGAAATGTCATTTATACAAGCTATTCTTGGAGTTTTTTCAATCATATCTATTAACCTTTCCTGATTATTTAAATTTCGTCCGATACTCAGAATGCCGATATTACATGAAAAAACGCACTCCCATACAGGAAATGCGTTGTAAAGGAAGCTTGTGACGGGACTCGAACCTGCGACCTGCTCATTACGAATGAGCTGCACTACCAACTGTGCTACACAAGCAATCATAACTCTATTATAACATAAAAAAAGCCAAAGTCAACAGCTTTTCAAAAAAAATAAGAAAAAATTTTTTGATATAAAATTGTATTTTATAAAAGAGTATGATATAATAGAAAAGAATTATGAAAAAAAGGAGTACAGGCAAATGGCTGAAAATAAAAAAGAGAAAAACGGAGTTTCAATATTCGGCGTAGTAATCAGTGTACTTATGATAATACTTGCCACATTGACTATTACTATAAATGTATGTTTCGGGGCAGGTTCTTCACTGAAGTTCGGGAACAAGGCTTTTTATCTGCTTGAATCGGGCGGAATTGTGAACATAGTTGACAATCAACAGATAGAAATCGAAAAAGACACAATGATTATTTCCAACACTGACGAAATAAACAATCTCCAGAAAAACAATCTTATACTTTGCGATATTGCAGGGAAATCCGATGTTTTCAGGATAAAGGACATTCAGGAAAATGCGGGCAATCAGAAAATTTATACAATTTCAAAGGACCTTGGGGAAAATCTTACAGTATACAATATTCAGCAGGATAATGTAATAGGACTTTGCAAGAAGACAAGTACGGAGCTTGGGGCAGTAGTGGCATTTCTCAGAACCACGGTCGGTAAGGTTGTATGTGCGGTAGTTCCGATAGTTCTTTTACTTCTCACATTCATAACATGGGTTGTGGGTTCAAGAAGACTTAGCAAAGAAGAACAGGAGGAATTTGAGAGAGAAGAAACCGAGAGAAAGAAAGCAGAATCTCCTAAAAGACCTGACCCGGTTAAGCCTGTCGAACCGATATACGAACCCGTACAGCAGAAAACCGAAAAAACAGAAGCACCTGTTTTCCAGCAGACAGAACACAGACAAGTAAAAAATCCGGCTACTGATAAGACAATTAAATTTAATATAAAGGATATTCCGCTCTATACACCTGAAAATATTGTTTCTTCGGGCGACTTTGAAAGAAAAAAAGCGACTATTTCGGAAAACTTCGGCTCAAATCCTTTACATAACGAAGAAACCACAAACGATATTGAAGTACAGAGAGAAACAGAAGCCAAAGTTGCGGAAATAAAGCAGGCTATACAGCAGAGAGCAGAAAGCCGTAAAACAAAAGATGAAGCAAAACTTGAAGATATTCTTGTTGAAAAACCTGAACCGACAGTAACAATTCCGTCTTCAAGAACGATAGAACCTCAGAAAATTATTGCAGTTCCCGAAAAACCTGTTGCCGAACCGGTCAGAGAAATTCCGGTAAATGAACCGTCTGAAGAAAATCAGAAACCACCTGTAAAGAAAGTTGTAAAGAAGAAAAAACCTAAGAAACAGGCAACATTTGAGGACATTATGAACACCATAAACGCTGAAGAAAGTAAACTTAAATAATGAAAAAATGCCGGGATTTTATACCCGGCATTTTGATATTTTCAGGGTTAAGATTACGCTAAGAAACTTATAAATTAATTGATTTTAAGAAGTTACAGTTATATAATAAAAAAGGCTTTTGAACGTAGAAACGTAAGAAGCATGACAGGAAAGGAAAAGAATTATGCAAAAAGAACATTTCCATAAAAATGAAGAAACACATCGGAAACTCAGAGAGATACTCAAAGATTCCAGTATAATGCTTATGGTTATGATATGGGCAACGATTTTTGCATTTATGGTGGACAAGGCATCTATAAATAACGGGAACATATTTTCAATATATATGCTGGCTATAATATTCATTGCCTTCCGCACGGAGAAATATATTTTCAGTGTCATGTCTTCGATTATAACGGTACTTCTTATAAACTATTTTTTTACAGCACCGTACAGTGCTTTTGATTTTACACTTAAAGGGTATCCGATTTCGTTTCTTACACTTTTTATAATTGCGATTCTTGCAAGTGTGATAACAGCAAAATTCAAAAAGCAAGTTAATCTTACCCTTGAAAGTCAGCGTAAAGAAAAGGAGGCACTGGAAGAAAAACAGGAAGTCATTGTTGAATCTGAAAAAGAAAAAATGCGTGGAAACCTGCTCCGGGCAATTTCTCATGACTTGCGAACACCGCTTACGGCAATTCTCGGTTCAGCATCGGTAATCAGGGACAGTGAGAATATAAGCGAGGAAACCATAAAGGAACTTGCGGACGGAATATATAATGACAGTAACTGGTTGATAAGAATGGTTGAAAATCTGCTCTATGTCACAAGAATAAGCGGAGAAGGTACAAAACTTAAAAAGGCAGAAGAAGTTGTAGAGGAAATAGTAGGTGAAGCTGTGGGCAGAGTAAAGCACAAATACCCGGAAGCAGATATAAAAATAAAAATACCCGATGAGTTGCTTATTGTCCCGATGGATAGTATGCTTATTGAACAGGTGCTTATAAACCTTATAGAAAATTCACTTAAATATGCAGAAGATAACAGCAGAGTATGGGTTGATGTATGGGAAAATGATGGCAAGGTATATTTCAAAGTATCTGACAGAGGAAAAGGTATTCCGGAAAGTATGATGAAAAACCTTTTCAATATGGGAAAAGCAAACCAGGATACACGTAATTCAAGAGGAATGGGTATAGGGCTTTGTCTTTGCAAGTCAATAATAAATTCTCACGGAGGAAATATCGAAGCGGAAAATAACGAGTACGGAGGAGCATCATTTACGTTCTGGCTGAATATTGAAGAATGAACGGAGGCATGATATATAATGTTGAACAGGTTGAACATACTTATAGTTGAAGATGAAAGGAATATAAGCAATTTTATTGCGGCAAGCCTTACTAATAATAATTATAAAGTGGTAAGTGCATACAGTGGAAGGGAAGCAATTTCGCTGATAACTTCATATTGTCCCGAACTTGTATTGCTTGACTTAAATCTTCCTGATATGGACGGACTTGATGTGCTGAAATATATAAGAGGAGTTTCCAATATTCCGGTAATAGTTATTTCCGCAAAGAGAGAGGAAGAAACAAAGGTTCAGGCATTGGATATGGGTGCGGACGACTACCTTACGAAACCTTTCGGGATATCCGAACTTATGGCAAGAATAAGAACCGCACTCAGACACAACAGCAGAATGTCCGAAACAGACAATAATATATACAAATATGAAAACCTTACAATAGATTTTGAAAAAAGGCTTGTGTTGCTGAACGGTGAGATGGTTCATCTTACCCAGAACGAATATAAAATAGTAGTATTGCTTGCGAAGAATGCGGGGAGGGTACTTACATACGATGCGATAATAACACAGATATGGGGGCCGCATAACAGCGGTGACAACAGAATATTGCGTGTCAACATGGCGAATATAAGAAGAAAATTTGAAAAGAATCCTGCCGACCCTCACTATATATTTACTGAAGTAGGTACAGGTTACAGAATGGCTGAATCCGAAAAATAAAAACAGAGGTATTATATAATACCTCTGTTTTTATTTTTCACAGCTGTATAGGAGAAATGCCCACAATTGTAATATTATCCTGACTGCCGTTTTCAAGTGCTGTTTTTGTAAGCAGTGCGAGCCTTTTAGTAAGGTTCATGGGCAGATTAAGGATTTCTTCGATTTCGTGTTCCGAAACATAGTCCGAAAGCCCGTCCGTGCATAGAATGAACAAATCACCGTATTTCATTTTCTCATTGAAGTTTGTGACATCGGGTTTCGGGGGTTCGCTGACATTTCCGATTGCGGGCAGAATAATATTTTTCCGGGGGTGGGTGCGTTTCTGACCGGAAGTTATACAGCCTCTTTCATATAGAAGTTGTACAAGTGACTGGTCTTTTGAAAGTTGTCTAAGCCGGCAGTTGCGGAAAAGATAAAGCCTTGAATCACCGATATTCACGGCAGAAACGAAATTTTTTTCATCTACCGCAAGCATACACAAAGTTGTCTGCATATTCGCATGGTTGGGGTGAGTGATACCGTGCCTCTTTACTACAGCGTGAATATGTAAAGCTTTTTTTCTCCAGTCGGTTTTTGAGGAACAGCGAATACCCTTCAGAGCAGACAAGCATATTTTTGAAGCTGTTTCCCCGTAATTATTTCCCGAAACGCCGTCAGCTACAGCTATCACAAAGGGCGGAGAAAGATATGAAACGGAATTTCCGTCATTGAAAAAAGATTTGTTGATTAAAAAGGCATCTTCATTATTCGGACGATTTCCTTTTTCCGTAAGTCCAACGCAATAATACATAAAAACTCACCTACTAAAGCAGTAATTTTATATATTATACTGCAAATTCTCAGAAATTGCAAGACGATTTCAGAACATTTCGCTGTAGTTTCCAAAAAATCTGAAATCCTCTACTTCATTGTCAAGGCTCGTAAGAAGTGCGGAAACTCTTTCGTCAAGTGCATTCCCTTCAAAATCAAGATAGAAGGAAACATTGAAACTGCCTTTTCCGAGCGGACGGCTTTCAATACGGCTGAGATTAAGACCGCTTACAAAGAATTTAGTAAGAAAGCGATAAAGGCTACCTTTTGTATTCGGAAGTGTGATGGTAACGGAAACTATATCAGACTTCGGAGAAGCGGTGAAATTCTTTGAAATACAGATAAAACGTGTATAGTTGGGCTGTGAATTTGAAATACCTTTTGCATGGACTTTCAAGCCGTAAATCTCCGCACAACTGTCCGAACAGATAGCTGAAATAGGTTCTTTGCTTTTCGCAACGAATTTTCCGGCGGTTGCGGTATTTTCAAAAGGAACAGCTTCCAGTCCAAGACGGCTTATATATTCCGAACACTGCGAAAGTGCCTGCGGGTGCGAATAGACTTTCTTAACCTGTGAAATGTCAGTGTCCTCACGGATTGCGAGGCAGTGTGTAATTTCAGTGCGTATAAGCCTGTTTATGAAGAAATTGTATTTACGCATAAGGTCGTAAGTTTGAGTAACAGAACCTGCGGTTGAGTTCTGGAACGGCAGAATACCGAAATCAACATCACCGTTTTCAACCGCCTTAAATACGTCTTCAAATTCGTGATAAAAGATAATTTCCTGAGTGGGAAAAAGCTTTCTTGTGGCGGTTTCGGAATTTGAACCGCTTACACCCTGACAAGCAATTTTTTTTGCCGTTTCGGGTTTAAAATCCTGCGGTTTAAGGAATTCATGGTTTTTGAGCAGTTCCTGTTCCTGCAAGCACTTGCTTATGTCCATGATGCATGAAAAAAGTGCGGAAGAAGCTGTTTCCAGCCCATCGGGTGCGGAAGAAGTGACCTTATTTAAAATCTGGTGTTCACGGCCTTTCTGGAATACGGGAAGACCGTTTTCCTGCTTATAGAGGGCGACTTGACGGCATACATCCATACGTTCGGAAAAATCGCTTAAAATTTCCTTATCGAGTGTGTCAATCTTTAATCTCAGTTCATCAAGATTCATCGGTAAAAACTCCTTTGCTATTTATCTTTATTCGGTTAGTTGTCAGCATATAAGTTCGTTTTGTTCTTTTCGTTACATTTTGTAAGCACTAAATATTATAACTGAAAAAAACTTAAAAAGCAATATAATTCTTATGACTAACCTTGAAAAACATATAAAAGTATGGTATAATTATTATCTTGTATAATAATTTTTTTTTGAAGTGACGGGGGAGAAAAATAAAATGAGAATACTTGGAATAGACCCCGGTTATGCTATAGTCGGATTCGGGGCGGTTGATTATTCACGTCAGAAATTCACCACTGTTCAGTACGGAGCGATTACCACAGAAGCGGGAACGCCTTTCCCGGAACGTCTGAAAAGTATTTATGATGATATGACTTTTATAATCGAGAAGCTTAAACCTGAATGTATGGCTATTGAAAAACTTTTTTTCACAACCAATCAGAAAACCGCTATAGACGTTGCACAGGCAAGAGGTATTTGCGTATTGACTGCACAGAATGCAGGGATACCCGTTTATGAATATACGCCCTTGCAGGTAAAATTGTCGATTGTGGGATATGGAAAAGCAGAGAAAAGACAAGTTATGGATATGACAAAGAGAATACTTAATCTTCCTGCGATTCCGAAACCCGATGATACCGCAGATGCTCTTGCAATTGCGGTATGTCATGGACACTGGAGCGATTCGGTAATAAAAAATATAAAATAAAAAGAGGAATTGAAATGATTTACAGCTTGTCAGGGAAACTGGTACTTAAAGAACCGTCACTTGCTGTTATAGAATGTGGGGGTGTAGGTTATGCCTGTCGTACTACCGAAAAAACATTGCAGGGTATAGGCGGAACGGGCTCAGATGTGAAACTTCTGACATATCTTTATGTCAGAGAGGATATAATTGAATTGTTCGGCTTTCTCACGAAACAGGAACTTGAATGTTTCAAAATGCTTATGGCTGTTTCGGGAGTCGGTGCTAAAACCGCTCTTGCGATACTTTCGGACATGGGAACGGAGAAATTCATGTTATCCGTAGCCTCGGGCGACAGCAAGGCATTTCTGAAAACAAAGGGTATCGGTGCAAAGACCGCACAGAGAATAATCCTTGACCTTAAAGACAAAGTTTCCTCATCGGATATAAAAGATGCGATTACAGGCGACTTCGTAGCGGTAAACGAAAATTCTTCCGCAGTGGCAGAAACCATTTCAGCTATGGAAACACTCGGTTATGCCCAGTCGGAAGTTACCCCGATAATTGCAAGGCTTGACCCATCACTTCCGTCAAGAGAAATGATAAAACTTACATTGAAACAAATCGGAAAAAAATTCTAAGCAGAAAGGCGGTATTTTTATTATGAATTCGGTAAATCTTGAAGAAATGCTGAAAGAAGCTATAAAAATTCCCTCAAAGCGTTCGGTTTTTCTTCGTACACTCATGCAGAGCAATGTGTTTGTGATGTGCAGGCACGCCGTTCAGAAACCACAGCCACATGAAACGGTTTCCGTGGAGCTTATAACCACCCAAAGCCCCGAAGGAGAAACATTTATTCCGTTTTTCACAAGTTACAGAGCCATGCAGATTTTCGCAAAAAGATATGTAGAATGTTGTGAAATGAATTGCCTCAGATTTTTTGAACTTATACAGGACAATTCGGCGGTGCTTAACCCCAATTCTTACGGAAAAGAGTTTTCTTCAAGGGAAATCAAAACTATTCTTAAAGTTGCACAACAGGCAAAAATAGAAGCTGTTTCCGTAAACGAAAATACAAGAATAAAGTACATGAAACCTAAATACGTTTCTTCCCATATCGTCAAGGCTGCCTCAAAATTTTTCGCAAAGCACGAAAACGTAAATCAAGCTTACATAATGGATATGGTGAAAGACGGCGGTACACCACAGATTTTAATAGTTATCGACATGGAAGGCGGTACAAGAAAACTGTTCCTCGGGCTTGCGGACGCTATTTCAAAGTCTGTAAAATACGGCTTGAGATATGCTGACGGAATTTATTTTATAAGCATGGAGCAGGACAACATAAAGGAAGCCGTTAAAAATCAGATACCTTTTTATATAAAAAGTGATGAAGAACCAAAGAAATTTTTCAGATTCGGATAATATAAAGGAGAGAAAATATTCGTGGAAGACTACAAAGTAATGAAACACCCAATAACAGGAGATATCATGTGGATGTTATCGTATTCAGAAAAAGACTTTAAGTTTGTGGAAAAATTCATCAACGAAAATTATCATGAAGCTTATACGCTTTCTTTTTATGATAAATTGACCGGAAATACTCTTGAAATTACAAACCATATCAAAGAAATCAAAGACAAGATTACTGAAATTGTATCAGAAATTTCTGTGCAGGAGCATACATTTGTATATTTTATAGGTGTAAATAGTTTTTCGGATAGCTATGTTATTGGAGTTGATTTTACAAGAGGACATTTTAATGTGCCAGGCATTTATACATACAAAAACGATAAGCTTTCAAAAGTTTGAGGTGCAAGTGCTAATATGAGTTCAGTAACAAGTCGTATCAAAGAAATAAAGCAACCAAGAGGCGGATATATAAAACCATCACAGTTTCAAGAAATAGCATTTGATGATGGGAAAACTTTATCAGAACAAGAAAATATTCATGCTTCCATCGTAGGAATGGTAGTGGATTACCTGACCAGATATATAATGGGAACGAACATTAAAGAGGCTTTTAAAATTTCTATACAAGGATATATAATTCGCACTAAAATAGTAAATGAAGCTGTTATTAATGAAGATAGAAAGAAACAAATTGATATTATATCGCTTTTGAAACAAGTTAAGGGGTTGGACGATAATTCTATTATTGCAGCTTGTAAGATTGTAACGTATGATGTATGGTATAGAAATACATTAAGTGCAATGCTATCGAAGAGTGCAGAAGAAATAAATCCAGACCGAAATACAATAGAAAACATTAGGATAATGGTAAATCGTAGTGTTAAGTTCTGGGACATATATGGAGAAATCAAATCAGATGGTTTTACCTTTACAGAAAAAGACGATGAAGGGAACATAATACACAATGGATATACTTTGACAGTTAACACAGGAGATGGCGATTATCTTACAGAAGACACTATATGGGATTTTAAGGTTACAAAAAGCAAACCCACCAATAAACATACTTTACAATTATTGATGTATTGGATAATGGGAAAACATTCTGAAATGGATAAATTTAAAAATATCAATAAATTGGGCATATTTAACCCACGTTTAAATAGAGTATATATTCTTGAAGTAACAAAAATCTCAAATGAAATTATAAAACAGGTTGAAGATGAAGTAATATGTTATTGAAAATTATAAAGGAGAAATAAAGTTGATACAAACAGGAGATATGGACTTCTCAAGGGAAATGACTACTCCCGATTATGTTCCTTCGCAAGACGGAGGAACAGATGACGCTGAAATTTCACTGCGACCGAAAACCTTACAGGAATATGTCGGACAAGATAAAGTAAAAGAAAACCTTTCTGTATATATAAAGGCTGCAAAACAAAGAGGAGATGCCCTTGACCATGTGCTTTTCTACGGCCCTCCGGGGCTTGGGAAGACCACGCTTTCAGGGATAATCGCTCACGAGATGGGAACAGAACTCAGGGTAACTTCAGGTCCTGCAATAGAAAAACCCGGCGACCTTGCGGCAATACTTACGAACCTTTCTGACGGAGATATTCTGTTTATTGACGAAATTCACAGGATTCCGAGGACTATTGAGGAAATTCTTTATCCTGCGATGGAAGACGGCGTACTTGACATTATGATAGGAAAAGGTCCGTCAGCTCGTTCAATCAGAATAGACCTGCCGAAATTCACACTTGTGGGAGCTACTACAAGAGCAGGACAAATTACAGCACCTTTGCGTGACAGATTCGGGGTAATTCTCAGACTGGAATTTTACACAAACGAACAACTCTGCGATATTGTAAGAAGAAGTGCAATGATTCTCGGTATGGAATGCGATATTGACGGTGCGAAAGAAATTGCAAAACGTTCAAGAGGTACGCCGAGGATTGCGAACAGACTGCTTAAAAGAGTAAGGGACTTCGCACAGGTCATGGGCAACGGTGCAATTACAAAAGAAATAGCAGATATAGCACTTGACAGACTGGAGATAGACAAACTCGGACTTGACAGCCTCGACAGGAGAATGCTCGAAATGCTTATAAAGGGTTACAATGGCGGACCTACAGGGCTTGAAACACTGGCATCTTCGATAGGTGAGGAAGCCGTTACCCTTGAAGATGTATGTGAACCTTACCTTATGCAACTCGGATTTCTTGCAAGAACTCAGAAGGGAAGATGTGCTACAGAACTTGCATATAAGCACCTCGGATATGAAAAACGCTGAAAATTTTCGTCATATGACGATTTTAACATAAATAATCAAAAGGAGATTTTTATAAAATGGGAAGACTTTTTGGAACAGACGGAGCAAGAGGAATAGCAATTACAGAACTCACCTGCGAACTTGCAATGCAGATAGGCAGAGCAGCCTCCATTGTACTTACTAAGAAAATGAGCCATAAACCGACTATCTTAATCGGAAAGGATACAAGAATTTCATCTGACATACTTGAATCGGCACTTGTTGCGGGAATCTGTTCAGTCGGAGCAAACGCAAAAATTCTTGGGGTAGTGCCTACACCGGCGGTAGCTTACCTCGTAAGAAAAGAAAAAGCAGATGCAGGCGTTATGATTTCAGCATCACACAACAGCGTGGAATTTAACGGAATAAAACTTTTCTCGGCAACAGGTTACAAGCTTTCTGACGATATTGAAGAAGAAATCGAAGCCCTTATACTCGACAGACCGCAGGATATAAAGCTTTGTTCACACGGCGAAGTAGGCAGAGTTATCCATCATGAAAATGCCCGTCAGGTTTACATTGACTATATCGCAAATACAGTAAACGCAGATTTCAGCAATATGAAAGTTGCTATCGACTGTGCAAACGGCAGTTCATCGGCTACAGCGAAAGACCTTTTCAGCAAGCTTGGAGTTAAATTTGACCTTATCCATGCAGAGCCGGACGGAATAAACATAAATGACAATTGCGGTTCAACTCACATGGAAAGCCTTATGAAGCTCGTAAGGGAAGGCGATTATGATTTAGGACTTGCATTTGACGGAGATGCCGACAGATGTCTTGCAGTTGACGAAAACGGCGACCTTGTGGACGGTGACAAACTTATTGCAATCTGTTCCAAGGCTTATAAAGAAGAAGGCAGACTTAAAAACAATACAGCAGTAGTTACCGTTATGACAAACCTCGGATTTTCACACTTTGCAAAGGCGAACAATATTGATGTGATTACTTCAAGTGTCGGTGACAGATACGTTCTTGAAAAGATGCTTGAGGGCGGTTACAATATCGGTGGGGAACAGAGCGGACATATTATTTTCCTCGATGAAGCAACAACAGGTGACGGACAGCTTTCAGGAGTAAAGGTTATGGAAGTTCTTGCGAAGTCGGGAAAGAAAATGTCAGAACTTGCAAGCGTAATGGAACGTTTCCCACAAGTTATGATTAATGTAAGACTTGCTCCAAACGGCAGGGAAATCTGGAAGAACGATACCGAAATTACAGAACTTATTGAACGTTGTGAGGACAGTCTCGGCGATACAGGCAGAGTTCTCGTAAGAGAAAGCGGAACAGAACCGCTTGTAAGAGTAATGCTTGAGGGAAAGGACTTTGAAATAATAAATAAATATGCTACAGAAATTGCGGATAAAATAAATGAAAAGGTTGGGTTGAAGTGAGAATAGCGGAAAACTGGAAAGAATATGCCGTACTTGATACATCGGACGGTGAAAAACTCGAAAACTGGAACGGCATAACTCTTGTAAGACCCGACCCGCAGATAATCTGGAAAACACCTAAGAAATCGAAAGAATGGGAAAAGGCAAGAGGTCATTATCATCGTTCGTCTTCAGGCGGAGGAAGCTGGACTTTCAGAGGCGAAGCTCCTGAACCCTGGAAGATGAGATACGGAAATCTTGTTTTCAATATCAGACCGACAGGTTTCAAACATACGGGACTTTTTCCGGAACAGGCTGTAAACTGGGACTTCATGGCTGACAAAATCAGAAATGCCGGCAGAGAAATTAATGTGCTGAATCTCTTTGCCTATACGGGCGGAGCAACACTTGCGTGTGCGGAAGCAGGAGCAAATGTTTGTCATGTGGACGCTTCAAAAGGTATGGTTCAGTGGGCAAGGGACAATGCGAAAGCTTCAAAACTCGATGATAAGCCTATTCGCTGGATAGTTGACGACTGCGAAAAGTTCGTTGCAAGGGAAATCAGACGTGGAAGAAAATATGACGGAATAGTTATGGACCCGCCTTCCTATGGCAGAGGTTCTAACGGCGAAGTATGGAAACTTGAAGACAGTATATATGACCTTGTGAAACTCTGTTCGGAAGTATTGAGCGATGAACCTTTGTTTTTCCTGCTAAACAGCTATACAACGGGACTTTCGCCATCTGTAATGGCTTATATACTTGACGACATAATAACAGGAAAATTCGGCGGAAACGTTACAGCCGATGAAATCGGTCTGCCCGTAAAGAGTTCAAGAATGTGTCTGCCTTGCGGTTCAACTGCAATCTGGCAGAAATAAACTATAAGACTGTAGAATGCAGGGAGGTTAACTTTGTGGGAAAGGCAGAAATAAAAGACCTTGAATTTCAGTACGAAATGACAGACGCAGAACCCGTGAAAGTTCTCAGAGGAATAAACCTTGAACTTAAAAAGGGGGAATTTACGGCGGTTCTCGGACATAACGGTTGCGGTAAGTCAACTCTTGCAAAGCATCTCAATGCAATACTGCTTCCGACAGGAGGAACAGTCTATATTGACGGAATTAACACAAAAGACGAAGACAAAGTTTTTGATATAAGACAGAGAGTGGGAATGGTTTTCCAGAACCCCGATAACCAGATTGTAACAACCATAGTTGAAGAAGACGTTGCGTTTGCCCTCGAAAATCTCGGTGTAGAACCCCATGAGATGAGAAAAAGAGTAGATGAAGCCCTTAAAGCCGTTAATATGTACGAATACCGTGAACACGCTCCGCATCAGCTTTCAGGCGGTCAGAAGCAGAGAATTGCCATAGCGGGAGTTATAGCAATGCGACCTGAATTTATAGTGCTTGACGAACCTACAGCAATGCTTGACCCGCAGGGCAGAAAAGAAGTTATCGCAACAATAAGACGGCTTAATCAGGAATACGGAATAAGCGTTGTGCTGATTACTCACTACATGGATGAAGCCGTTAAAGCCGACAGAGTTATTGTGATGGACGATGGCAGAACAGTTATGGACGGAACGCCGAAAGAAGTTTTTTTAAGGGTCGAAGAACTTAAAAAATTGGGGCTGGACGTTCCGCAAGTCACCGAACTTGTGTGGGAACTGAAAAAATCAGGACTGGACATAGACAGTGACGTTATAAATGAAGAAGAATGTGTCAATGCACTGATGAAATTACTGGAGGGGGCTTGAGCTTATGGCGAATCTGAAAACAGAACATCTCAGTTATGTTTACAGTGCAGGGACACCATTTGAAAAAAAAGCTGTTGATGATGTAAGTATTGAGATTAAAGAGGGCGAAATTATCGGAGTAATCGGGCATACCGGTTCGGGTAAATCAACGCTTATACAGCATCTCAACGGATTACTTAAACCGACATCGGGAAAAATATTACTTGACGGGAAAGACATATGGGAAAAGAATTATCCCATAAGACAGGCGAGATTTAAAGTAGGACTTGTGTTCCAGTACCCCGAATATCAGATTTTTGAAGACACAGTTTATAAGGATATAGCTTTCGGGGCTAAAAACATGGGGCTTGACGAAAAGGAAACAGACAAAAGGGTAAGGGAAACAGCCGAAGAAGTCGGATTGAGCGAAAACCTGCTTAAAAAGTCACCGTTTGAACTTTCGGGCGGTCAGAAAAGACGTGTGGCAATAGCCGGAGTTATGGCTATGCGTCCCGAAATACTTATACTTGACGAACCTACGGCAGGGCTTGACCCGAAAGGCAGGGACAATATACTTGAGCTTATAAAGACTTACCACAGGACAAAAAATGCGACAGTGCTTATTGTTTCTCACAGTATGGAAGACATGGCGAAGTATGCGGAAAGAATCCTTGTAATGAACAGGTCGAAAATGTTTTGTTTCGACAAGACCGAAAATGTATTTGCACGTTCGGAAGAAATCGAAAAAATAGGGCTTTCAGTCCCGCAGATTACAAGGGTTTTCCGTACACTCAGACAGAAAAACATAAACATTGAAGATGTCTACACGGTTGAGCAGGCAGAAAATGCAATAAGAAAATACCTTGAAGCGAAAGGCAGGAGCATATGTTGAAGGATATAACAATAGGACAATACTTTCCCGGTCACAGCCCTGTGCATAGGCTTGACCCACGTTTCAAGCTGGTAATTACGGCGATTTATATATGTATGCTTTTTGTGACTGATAATATTTTCGGATTGCTGGCAGGCGGAATATTTGCCTTGTCAGCCTTTGCGGTTTCCGGAATACCCTTAAAGATGGTCTGGAAAAGCCTTAAACCGATTCTGGCAGTGCTGGTGATAACGGCAATAATGAATTTACTGTTTGTCAGCGGAGGAGAAGTAATTTTTGAATGGGGAATTATAAAAGTAACTGATGAAGGGCTTAATGTCACGGTATTTATGATTATCCGGATACTTCTGCTTGTAATCGGTTCGTCACTGCTGACATATACGACTTCGCCGATAATGCTTACAGATGCGATAGAGCAATTGTTTTCTCCACTGAAGAAGCTGAAAATGCCTGTACATGAACTTGCGATGATGATGACAATCGCACTCAGGTTTATTCCTACTCTGATTGAAGAAACAGATAAGATTACTTCGGCACAGAAGGCAAGAGGTGCAGACTTTGAAACTGGAAACCTTATGCAGAGAGGAAAAGCCCTTATCCCTGTAATGATACCGCTTTTTGTATCATCTTTCAGGAGGGCGGAAGAACTCGCAACCGCTATGACTTGCAGATGCTACAACGGCGGAGAGGGAAGAACAAGATTAAAACAGCTTAAAGCAGAAAAAAATGATTACATTGCAATGGCGATTACAATAGTTGTTGCAGTAATCTCAATATGGACAAATTTCATAACCTGATTGTTAAGGATAAAAATATATGAGAAATTTAAAAGTTATCATGGCTTACAGAGGAACAAATTATCACGGCTATCAGATACAGGCAAACGCCTTGACGGTTCAAGAGGTGGTTCAAAAGGCGGTTTCCGAAATCCTGAACGAAAAGGTCACTATAAACGGCTGTTCAAGGACTGATACGGGAGTTCATGCGAACGGCTATTGTTTTTCTGTAAAGACTGAGAGCAGAATACCGCACATCAATTTCATAAGAGGCGTGAACGGAAAGTTACCCGATGATATTTCGATACTTTCATGTGAAGACGCTGACGAAGATTTTCATGCAAGGTTTTCATGCAAGGCAAAAGAGTATATCTACAAAATCCACATGAGCGAAAGCAAAAATCCGTTTACTTCCGACCTTGAATTACACTACAGAAGACCACTTGACATAGAGCTTATGGACAGAGCAGCGAAAAAATTCATAGGCACTCACGATTTTAAAAGTTTCTGTTCAGTCGACACGAAGACAGAAGACACAGTCAGGACGATATACAACTTTGACGTGGTGCGGAAAGATGAAAATTCGGTGATAATGCTTGTAAAGGGCAACGGTTTTCTGTATAATATGGTCAGGATAATGGCAGGGACTTTGATTTATGTCAGTGAGGGCAGAATTTCGGAAGACGATATTGAAAGAATAATCATTGCTAAAAACAGAGAACTTGCAGGCAAGACTGCACAGCCTCATGGACTTTATCTTAACAAAGTTTTTTATTGAGCAGGTGATAAATTAAAAATATGAGTGATAAAGTTAAGGACTTGACAAAAATAAGGAAAAAGGATAAGAGAAGAACTGTTTTCAAAGTTATAGGGCTTCTTGTACTGGTAATTTTGCTTATCGCAGGAATACTCTTTACAAAACCTTATTGGACACCGGCACTTGATACGGTTTCTCTCAGGATTAACAGAATAATTCACAGCTCCGAGGAAGACGGCGAATTTGCGACAAAGAACTTTCCGGTAGAGATTTCGAGTGACATTGATTATCAGGTTGCAAGAATGGATAATTACTTTGCACTGCTGAGCGATACGCACTTGTATCTCTACAATCTGGATGGGGAACTCAGTGATGACAGAAAATACAGTTATAAAAATCCGGTTCTAAAAGAAGCGGATAAAAAGACACTTATTTATGAGAGCGGAGGAACACACTTCCGTGTGGACAATAAATATAAAATGCTTTATGAAAAGCAGGTTGACAATAATATTATCTTCGCAAGAATAAGTAACGAAGGTTATGTTGCGGTAGTTACGAATTCCGAGGCACATATCTGTACATTGACAGTATACAACAGTGAGGGAAAACAGATTTACTCAAGGGAAAGTACAGACAGAATTATTGAAGTGTGTTTCAATCAGGACAGTACAGGTTGTTCGCTTGTAAGCGTAAATGCCGAAAGCGGAGAAATAGTTTCACAAGCCCATACATTTGATTTTAATTCCGTAGAAGAAAAATGGGTAAGTACTAAACTTGCAACACTTTGTCTTTCGGCGTACTTCACACAGGAAAACGGAATATTTATTTTCGGCGATGAAATGTGTGCCTATTATGACAGTACAGGAGTAAGGCTTGGAGGTTATGCGTATAAAAATGACCTTATAGACGGAACATTTGTTGACGGAAAAGTTGCAATGATATTCAAGAACGAGGAAATAAGAAAAACAAGCCTTGTGTTAATAAACGGTTCTGACGCAACACCTATGGAAATAGAAATAGACAAGGAACTTAAATATATATACGCTGATGAAAATCAGGTATATATGCTTACGGGTTCATCTATCGAAACATACAGTTATAACGGGAAATTGCTGAAACAGATACCTATTTCGGATACATACTATAAGTTTGTGAGAATAGGCGATTATATGTTCCTGCTCGGTTATGACAAGATAGACAGAGTTATGTTCAGAGGGTAACAACAAAAGGAGTGATTCGGCATGGTAATGGTTTATGACATTGTGACGGTTGCGATAATACTTGTGTGTCTGCTTATGGGACTGAAAAGAGGTTTTACCAAGATAGTTATAACAGTATGCGGAATGGTGCTTACACTTGTGGTTTCAAAAAATCTTTCCGTAAGCCTCGCACCGCAGATTTATGACAAGTTCGTTCACGAAAGCGTACTTAAAGGAACTCAGACGATAGTTGAAAAGGTAGATGTTTCAGAATCACTGGAAAACATGATTTCTCAGATGAAAATTGAAATCCCGAAAGAGAAGATAGATGAGATTCTTAACGGAAGCAAGGGCAAAATAAGCGAAAGTCTTATACAGGAATTTCAGAGCAGGGGAATAGATATGAATGAAGGATTTCTTTCGGAGATTATAAACAATGCATTACAGAGAAGTCTTTTCGACCTCAGAAACGGTGATGACAGTGTTTCGCAGTTGCTGACAAGTGCGGTTTCCGGATATATTGAAAAAAATAAGGACAAGACGCTTGAAATTATGGATACTTTCATTCAGGACAATAAAATTTCTGCCCTTTCAGTCGAACAGAATTATATAAAGCCTGTTATTGTAAAAATTGTCTGTGCGGTTACGTTTATGGTACTTTCTATAGTTATGACGATAATAGTGAAACTTCTGGCTATATTCATTGACCTTACGGACACAATTCCGGCTACTCACAAGATAAATGCTGTATTCGGGGCGTGTTTTGGAATTGCGGAAGGTGTAATAATAGTTATGATAATAGGTGTGCTTGTCGGCTACGCCTCCCAGTTTATGATGGGAACAAAGGGGCAGGAATTGTTTGGGCAGGACACTGTTTCTCAAACAAAAATTTTTCACTATTTTTGTTCGCTCAAGGTTATTGAATAAGTGATAAAAATATAGTATAATAAAAGGCATACAGTTATAACTGTGAAAATAATGTCATTTTTCCAACATCTAAAATTCAGGTTCAAAAATGACGGTGACATAATAAACTTGACAGAAAATTATAAAAGGAAATGATGGAGGAACAAAAAATATGAGTATGTTATTATGCAGTAAGTGTAAGAAGCGACCCGCTGTAGTGTTCGTAACATCGGTGCAGGGCGGAGAAGAAAAAAATGAAGGCTATTGCATGAAATGTGCAAGAGAGCTGAAAATTCCTCAGGTAAGCAACTATATGCAGCAAATGGGAATAAGCGATGATGATATAGAACAACTTTCCGAACAGATGATGGGATTGATGGACGGAGAGAACGGAGAAGAAAGTCCGATACCTTCAATGACTGACTTTTTCCAGAATATGCTCGGCGGAAAGGGCAGTAAAAAGAATCCGTCTGCTTCAATGGGCGGAAGTTCAGACGAAAAGGAAATTAATTCTGAGAAAACCACAAAGAAGAAACGTGGTAAGGAAAAGAAATACAAGTACCTTGAAAGCTACTGTACTAATTTAAGCAAAAAAGCTGAAGAAGGTAAGCTTGACAATATCATAGGTCGTGACAAGGAAATCGCAAGAACTCTGCAAATCCTTTCAAGACGTACAAAGAACAATCCTTGCCTTATCGGTGAACCGGGTGTAGGTAAGACAGCCATAGCAGAGGGAATAGCCCAGAAAATCCAGAAGGGCGAAGTACCTTTTAATCTCGTTTCAAAGAAACTCTATCTGCTTGACCTGACCGCACTTGTTGCAGGCACTCAGTTCAGAGGACAGTTTGAAAGCCGTGTCAAAGGTCTTATTGATGAAGTGAAAGACGATGGCAACATTATTCTGTTTATAGATGAAGTTCACAACCTTGTAGGCACAGGCGATTCGGAAGGTTCAATGAATGCGGCGAATATCCTTAAACCGGCTCTTTCAAGGGGCGAAATTCAGGTTATCGGTGCTACAACATTTACAGAATACAGAAAGTACATTGAAAAGGACAGTGCATTGGAAAGACGTTTCCAGCCTGTAAAAATCAATGAACCTACTATTGATGAAACTGTCGATGTATTGCTTGGCATAAAGAAGTATTATGAAGACTACCACAAGGTAAAGATAACTGATGACCTTGTGAGAATGTGTGCAGTCCTTTCGGAAAGATATATAACAGACAGATTCCTCCCTGACAAGGCTATTGACCTCCTTGACGAAAGTTGTGCCTGCACAAGCATAAGAAGCCCTGAACTTGCCAAATATGAAGAAGCAAGCAAGAAGCTTGACGACCTCAGAAAGCGTGAAGAAGAAATTGAAGACGAATCGGAAATTGACTATGAAGCACTTTCAAAGGTAAAGACTGACATAATCAATGCTGAACAGGAATTTGACAAGCTGAAAGACTCGATAAGCAATATTTATGTTCAGGAAGAAGACCTTGCGAAAGTTATTGAACTCTGGACAGGAATACCGGCTAACAAGATTGCAGAAACCGAATATAAGAAGCTTGCAACACTCGCCGACAACCTAAAGAAAAGAGTTATCGGACAAGATGAAGCCGTTGACCTGCTCGCAAAGGCTATCAAGAGAACAAGGGTACAGCTTGCTAAACGCCGCAGACCTGCATCATTTATTTTTGTAGGTCCGACAGGCGTAGGAAAGACAGAACTTGTAAAGGTGCTTTCGGAAGAACTCTTTGATACCACAGACCCGTTAATCAGGCTTGACATGACCGAATATATGGAGAAACATTCCGTTTCAAAGATTATCGGTTCTCCTCCGGGATATGTAGGATATGACGATGCGGGACAGCTTACAGAGAAAGTAAGACGTAAACCTTATTCGGTAATACTCTTTGATGAAATCGAAAAGGCTCACCCCGATGTTATGAATATCCTTTTACAGATACTTGATGAAGGCAAAATTAACGATGCTCAGGGCAGAACGATAAGCTTTGAAAATACTATAATTGCAATGACTTCAAACGCAGGTTCTACCGATAAGGCTATCGGTGTAGGCTTCAACAAGACCGAAGAGGAAATTTCAAAGGAAAAGGCTATCAAGGGACTTTCCGAATTCCTCAGACCTGAATTTTTAAGCCGTATAGATGAAGTGGTAGTATTCAAACCGCTTTCGATGGACAGCTACAAGAAGATTGCGGGACTTATGCTTGACGAAATGAAAGAACCTCTTGCCGAAAAGGATATTTCAGTAAGCTATGATGAAAATGCACTTGCAAAGATTGCGGAAAAGGCTCATTCACAGAAATTCGGTGCGAGAGATATTCGCAAGGTTATCCGCAGAGAAGTTGAAGATAAGGTTGCATCAGTCATTATTGACAATCCTGTTGGTTCAATCAAGGAAATCAAGATTACAGCTCCTTCGGATAATATAGAAGTTGAAACAATAATGAGATAATAAAATCGGGCGTTCTCTATTCACCTTTTTAATAGATAACGCCCGAACTTTAACTGAAAGGATAAATGGATGAACATCAGGGAAGACATAGAAAATATAATAAAGAAAAACAATATAGACAGGATAAATTTTTCAGAAATTTCAAAGCAGTCATGGGAAAGCATTTTGAAAAATATAGAAGATAAATTTGCGGACAAGACGAACAATTATAAAAACGGGCTTTACTGGGCGAATGTAAACGGATTTAATCCGAAACTGAAAAGTATGTTTTTTGACATGAGAGATTGCTATGACTGGTATAAACTGCTCCCCCAAGTATTCGATGATGAATTTGTGTATGTAGTCTGGACGGATATTGAGAAAGACTGGATATATGAAGCGAGATTTAAGGAACTTGCCGAGGTACTCGAATATACAGAGTTTGATGACGACTATTACATTGTTTCAAAGAAGTATAAATGGCTGGTTTCGTTAAATCATCATGACATAGCAATTTTCACGGGTGATATGGATTTTGAGAAAGTCAAAAAAGTTTACAATGAATATTATCTGCAATCAGAACGCCCCTGAAATATCAGAAATAAAGATGGGTATAAAGAAAACATCTTTTAATGGTTGTGGTTGGGTGGCGATTTACAATATTATGATTCTTTGCGGAAGGGAAGTTACTTATCAGGAAATTATAAAATATCTTGAGAGGAAAGGCGGTTTAATTTTATTCGGACTGCTCGGAACAAATCCTTTTGCCGTTTGCAGATACTTTAAGATGAAAGGTATGCAGACAGAGAAATTTATTTTTCCCAAAGAGCTTGACGACAAAATAAAAGCCTTGGCAATACTTTACTATTTTCACAGCAAAGGCGGTCATTATATAGCGATAAAGCGTACCGAGAAAAATTTTGTTGCCTACAATGTTTTCTGCAATTCGGACAGGGAACAATATTTCTGCTCGGTTGACAGCTTTCTGAAGTCTTATAATTACAAGCCGTTTTTTCTGATTACCTTGTAATGAGGGGATGGGGGGGGGGCTTTTATTTTTGCCAAAAAAAAATTACCCCCCCCCCCAAATTTAAAAAACGGGGTTTTGGCGGGTAAAAAAAAAAAACGCGGGGTTTTAGAAACAGTTTTTTATTGGTGGGGGTG
>URWK01000006.1 GCA_900551505.1 uncultured Ruminococcus sp.
ATTTTTTTTTTTTTTTTTTTCTTATTAAATAGTGTATTACACTGATCACAACCTTTTTTTTTTTTTGGGGGGGGGGGGGGGGCGGCGCCCGCCCCCCCCCCCCCCCGCCCCCCCGAAAACCCCGCCGGGTCAGAAACCTTAAAAAGGCTACTTCATAAGAAATAGCCTTTAAATCATCTTTAAATTTCATTGCGGTTCTGCAATGCCCTGTAAAGCGTTACTTCGTCCGCATATTCGACAATTCCGCCGACCGGTAAGCCGAATGCAAGCCTTGACACTTTAAGTCCCATCGGTTTCAGCAGTCTTGCGAGGTACATGGCTGTAGCTTCGCCTTCAACTGTAGGATTTGTTGCCATAATTACTTCCTTAACTTCGCCGTTGCCGAGCCTTGAAAGCAATTCTTTAATTTTAAGCTTATCGGGGGTAATATTGTCTATCGGTGAAAGAAGCCCGTGAAGAACATGATAAAGTCCGTTGTACTCACCCGTTCTCTCGAAAGCTGTTACATCTTTAGGCGTTTCCACCACGCATATCAAGGATTTATCACGGGTGGTGTCCGAACAAATCGGACATACTTCATGCTCCGTTAAGTTCTGGCAAATCGTGCAAGGATGTACATTCTTTTTGGCATTAAGCAAGGCTTCGGCAAATTCCTTAACGTCCTGTTCGCTCATCGACATGACGAAATAAGCAAGCCTCTGGGCAGTCTTCATACCTATTGTGGGGAATTGCTCGAATTTCTCCGCAAGCGTTACAAGCGGTAATGCATCGTATTCCGACATTTACTTAAATCAGAAAAGTCCCGGGAGAGATACACCGCCGGTAATCTTTGTCATTTCGTCTTCTGTAACTTCTTCAATCTTAGCAACGCAAGCATTTACAGCACTGATAATGAGGTCCTGAAGCATATCAACATCATCAGGGTTTACGGCATCAGGGTTAATCTTGAGGGATTCGACAGTCTTCTTACCGCTCATAGTGATTTCAACCATACCGCCTCCGACTGTTTCAGAGAAAGAACGTGCTTCAATATCGTCCTGAAGTCTTGTGATTTCGTTCTGCATTTTCTGAGCCTGCTTAATCATAGCTGACATATTCTGTGGTGCTGTACCTGCACTTGTCTTTGGGATTCTTGCTTTCATTATGGAATTCTCCTTTTCGTTTTTAAAATTTTAGTGGTTATCGAAAGTAACCTTGCCTGAAAATTCGTTGATTATTGATTGTATAGGCGATATCTGAGGTTCTATTTCCGATGCATCCTGCAAAACAAACCTGATTTTATGGCCGACATTTCTTTCTATGATGGAAGTAATATCGGGTTTTGCCTTTTCATCTCTTCCAAGAAGCTGTTCAATGTTCTCCTTTGCATCGGGGCTTGCAATGATATAAACGGTATCGTCATCGACTTTTGCCGTTGAATACATAAAACATTGTCCTATAGCCTTATATTTTTTAAATATTTCATCACATATAACCGCCCAGTTGTCAAGGAGAACAGGATTTTTCTTTTGTGTCCTGACAGGAGCAATAATCTTTTCGGGCTGTGGCAACTCTGATAATTTCTGTGTTTCTGCTGTGGGTACTTGCTGAACAATAGTTTTCGGCATAGAATCTATACGGGAATATACATTGTTGATTTGTGACGAAAAAGATTGTTCTAACTCTTTTATTTTATCATAAATTTCAGTATTGTCAAGACCTGAAGCATCTGATAGTTTTATTCTTGAAATCTGTACCACGCACATTTCAAATTCGGTTTTTCTGTCAATGGCTTTTGTCATTCTGTCGGAACACTCCTGAAGTGCCGACATCTCCGAGATGATTTCGGAAAGGCTCACTTTCTGAGCGAGTTCAGAAAGCCTCTGTTTTTCATCGGGCATACAATTGACACTTGTAACATTGGGGCTTGTCTTCAGAAGCATAATGTTTCTGAGTTGTGCCACAAGTTCAACGCAGAGCCTTTGCATATCCTTTGAACCGCTGTTGAGCGAATCCGTTATTTCAAGGGCTTTCGTAGTGTTCTTTGAAAAGAAAGCGTCAATCAGGTCGAATATATAAGTCCTGTCCGCAATTCCCGCCGTTTCCGAAACAGTCTGCTTAGTAATTTCTTCCGAAAAGGCTGAACACTGGTCAAGCAATGAAATCGCATCACGCATACCGCCTTCAGAAATATGTGCTATAAGTTCCGTTGCATCCCTGTCGATTTTAATGCCTTCGCTCTGTGCAATCATGAGAAGTCTTTCGCTGATTTTCTCAACCGGGATTCTCCTGAAGTCGTATCGCTGACATCTTGACACAATGGTTTCGGGGACTTTGTGGATTTCGGTAGTTGCGAGAATGAATTTCACATAGTCCGGCGGTTCTTCCATGATTTTCAGCAAGGCATTAAAAGCACTTGCGGAAAGCATATGGACTTCGTCAATGATATAGACCTTGAATTTACAGCGTTCAGGGGTATAGACCGCACCGTCACGCAAATCCCTCATATCGTTGACGCTTGTATTTGAAGCTGCATCTATTTCAATAATATCAGACAATGCAAAGTTTTCGGCATCATTGCAGATGTCACATTCAAGGCATGGATTTCCGCCGTCTGTATGTTCGCAGTTCACGGCTTTCGCAAGTATCCTTGCACAAGTGGTTTTTCCCGTACCTCTTGAGCCGGTGAAAAGATAGGCATGACCCGTTTTCTGAGCAGAAACCTGATTTTTAAGCGTAGTGGTAATAAGTTCTTGCCCGACTACATCATCAAAAGTCCTTGGTCGCCATTTTCTGTAAAGGGCTTCATACATAGCAATTCCGTCCCCCTTTATGACATACTTATTTAACTATCTGATTTGAAAAAAGGTAAAAAAAATTCCGGAACATAGGTGTGCAGGCTTGCTGCGGCACACAAAACTGACCGCTTAATGCTGCTCGGTCCCCCGCCTGACATGGTTCACGGTGTCTCGTTGCACAGGGCCCGCACACCTATATTTCGGAAATGCGTTCGACTATTATTTTTTTTTAAATCCCTACATTACTGAAACGGGGAATGTTAAAACAGTCCAATGCGTAAAAACAGGCACATTTTTAATGCCGTTAAATAAAATACAATCATTAAATGACTTACAAGATATATTATAACACAACGAAATAAAAATTGCAAGTGTTTTTCAGAATTTTTTTCAGAAATATTTTTTTTATTAATTCAGGGGGCGGAAAGTCGCTCCCTGATTAATTTCTCTATTTAATTATTCTTCTGTTTCTTCCTCAACCGGTTCATCGGGCTGACTTTCTTCGCTGCTGATTTCCGCAAGTTCTTCTTCACTGAGAATTTCTTCTTCTGCCTGCTCAAGTTTTGCGGTTTCTTCATTGTCGTCATGTTCAACCCTTGTGAATGAAACTATTCTTTCACCCTCATTGACTTTCATAAGTTTAACGCCTGTCGCAACTCTGCCGCAAATTCTGACATCGCTTGCCCTGAATCTGATAACTATGCCATCACTTGACATAGTGATAATATCTTCATCGTCATTTACTGTTTTAATGCCGCATACACAGCCTTTTTCTGCGGTACACTTGAAATTGAAAACGCCCTGACCGCCTCTTGCACGGATAGGGTACTGACTGATTTCGGTACGTTTTCCGTAACCCTTGTCGGAGATGGTAAGTAATGTTGTATTTTCTCTTATTCTTGCCATTGAAACAACTTCGTCATTCCCCACAAGTCTTATACCTCTGACACCTCTTGCGGTTCTGCCCATCGCCCTCAGCTTGTCTTCCTCAATGTGTAAAGCCTTGCCGTTTCTGGTTGCAATCATAAGTTCATCATTTCCGCCTGTAAGCTTGACGCTTCTCACTTCGTCATCTTCGTCAATGTTTATAGCCCTTACGGCGTTTCTTCTGACGTTCCTGAAAAGATTAAGGTTACTTCTCTTGATAACGCCTTTCTTTGTGGCGAAACAGAGATACTGATTTTCGTTAAATTCCTTTATCTTAATCATGGCGGAAATCTTTTCGCCTTCACCGAGGTTGAGCAGATTTATAAGGTTCGTACCCTTTGCCTGTTTAGAACCTTCGGGGATTTCAAAGCACTTCATCTTAAACATATTGCCGAGGTTTGTCACAAAAAGTATCTGGTCATGGCTGGAAGCAACAAACATTTCGCTTACAAAGTCTTCTTCACGCTGTTTCATGCCATTCACACCACGGCCGCCACGTTTCTGTGCCTTGTAGGTGTCGAGAGCGATACGCTTGATGTAGCCGATGTCCGTGTAAGCAATCATGAAGTCTTCGACAGGTATAAGGTCTTCAAACACAACTTCACCGTCTGCATCTTCGTTAATCCGGGTTCTTCTGTCATCGCCGTATTTGTCAGCCATCTTGTTAAGTTCGTCCTTGATTATCGCATAGACTCTTGAATCATTTGCGAGAATGTCTTCAAAGTCCGCAATTCTTTCATTCAGTCCTGCAAGTTCATCTTCAATCTTATGTCTTTCCATGCCGGTAAGCTTTCCGAGTGTCATCTGAACAATTGCGTCTGCCTGAACGTCCGAAAGTAAATACTTCTCTATAAGTTTATCCTTGCCTGCCTGAATATTTTCGGCGGTCTTGAGAATATTGACAACCTCGTCTATATTGTCGATTGCGACCATGTACCCTTCAAGCAGGTGAGCTCTTTCGAGGGATTTTTTAAGGTCAAACTGAGTTCTCTTTGTGATTACTTCAAACTGGAATTTGATGTATTCTTCAATCATTCTCCTGAGCGAAAGGACTTTAGGCTCATTGTTTACCAGTGCAAGCATATTTACACCGACAGTTGACTGAAGTTCCGTGAAGCTGAAAAGCTTATTGAGGACAATCATAGGTTTAGCGTCCTTTTTAAGCTCTACGACAATTCTCATGCCCTTTCTGTCGGATTCGTCACGCACATGGAAGATACCTTCGATTTTTCTGTCTTTCGCAAGGTCTGCGATATGTTCAACCAATCGTGCCTTGTTTACCATGTAAGGAATTTCAGTTATCACAATGCAGTTTCTGCCCTTGATTTCTTCAAAGTCCGTAACTCCACGGAGAATAATTTTTCCCTTACCTGTGGTGTAAGCACTTCTCAGACCCTGTCTGCCCATTACTATTCCGCCTGTCGGGAAGTCAGGGCCTTTGATATGCTTCATAATATCCGCAAGTGTCGCTTCCGGATTATCAATAAGTTCATTGATTGCCCCGACTACTTCTCTGAGATTGTGAGGAGGAATATTCGTTGCCATACCTACCGCAATTCCTATAGAACCGTTTACAAGCAGATTAGGGAAACGTGACGGAAGTACAACAGGTTCTTTAAGTCTGTCGTCATAGTTCGACTGATAAGGAATAGTATCCTTATTGATGTCCGTGAGCATCTCAACAGCCATTTTAGTCATCTTGGCTTCTGTGTAACGGTAAGCGGCAGGCGGGTCGCCGTCCACGCTGCCGAAATTTCCGTGTCCGTCCACAAGCGGATAACGCAATGAGAATTTCTGTGCAAGTCTTACAAGTGCATCATATACCGAACTGTCGCCGTGTGGATGGTAACGTCCCAGAACCGCACCTACTGTATCGGCACACTTTCTGTAAGGTTTCTCAGGTGTAAGGTTATTTTCATGAAGTGTATACAAAATTCTTCTGTGAACAGGTTTCAGACCGTCCCTTACGTCAGGCAATGCCCTTGAAACAATGACTGACATTGAATATTCGAGGAAGGATTTTTTCATTTCCCTCTCTATATCCACGGGGACAATTCTACCTGTTGTTTCAGGTGTTTCATTAATCATTCTGAATTTTCACAGCCTTTCAGTTTATAATTTATCAGTTTCTGAATATCTTTTTCCCATGCTTTTTTTAAGGGTATCGGCGATAATTTTCTGTTCCGAAAAGTCAAAATCCTTTTTGGGTATGACATAGAAGACATGGTTTTTAATATATATAATTGTGTAATCTTTCGTTTCGACTGCCTGAACGACTTTGCTCTGAATATCTATCACGGCAGGCGGAACGTATTCTTCCTCGCCGTTTTCGTTTATAACAATGCTTCCTATGGAAACCTTGTTGTCGTACAGCTCGAAATTATAGAAATCGTCCTTTATTTCTGCGATTGACTTCATAAGTTTGCTTCTTACTTTCAGCGGATTAATCCACACGGAGAATATAAGCACCAGACAGACCACCGCAAGCATTGCATACATGGGGTCGCTGTTTCTGAAAGCTCCGTACCCGTAAATTACTGCCACCGCTATAAAGATAATTGTTGCGATAATATTCTTCGGATATACGAATTTCTTCTGAAAAGTGACAAAAGCCTTTTCAAACATATCAAGAGGAATATTATATTTTCCTTTCAGAATCTGTTCTTCCATATCAACGCACCTTATATATCAAGATTTACTGCGTGTTTTGCGTTTCTCTCTATAAATTCCTTACGGGGAATAACCTTGTCGCCCATGAGGATTGTAAAGATTTCATCAGCCTTTACAGCGTCCTCCATCTCTATTTTAAGCATTGTGCGGGTTTCGGGGTTCATAGTGGTTTCCCAGAGCTGTTCGGAGTCCATTTCACCGAGACCCTTGTACCGCTGAACTTCGACTTTCGCATTACCCGGCATTTCAGAAAATTCCGCAATATATTTATCTCTCTGTTTCTCATCGAATGCATATTTAAACTGTCTGCCCTTTGAAACCTTGAAAAGAGGAGGCTGTGCAATGTATATGTGACCTTCGGTTATAAGCGGTTTCATAAATCTGAAGAAGAATGTAAGCAGAAGCGTTCTGATATGAGAACCGTCAACGTCCGCATCAGCCATGATTATAACTTTGCCGTAACGGAGTTTGGAGATGTCAAAGTCTTCACCTATACTTGTACCGAGAGCGGTTACAACAGGCATAAGCTTTTCGTTGCCGTAAATTCTGTCAAGTCTCGCCTTTTCAACATTGAGCATCTTACCCCATAGAGGGAGAATAGCCTGGTAACGTCTGTCTCTGCCCTCTTTGGCTGAACCGCCTGCGGAATCGCCTTCGACAATGTAAATTTCAGACTTTTCATTGTCGTGTTCGGAGCAGTCGGCAAGTTTTCCCGGTAAGGAAGCGTTTTCCATGGCAGATTTTTTTCTTGCATTATCTCTTGCTTTTTTGGCAGCTTCACGGGCTTTCTGAGCGGACATACTCTTGTCAAAAATAGCCCTTGCAACTGCTGGGTTTTCTTCAAGATAATCCATGAGCTTTTCATTTACCATATTTTCAATAAAGGGTTTTATCTCAGGATTGCCAAGTCTGCCCTTGGTCTGTCCTTCAAACTCAGAATCAGTAAGTTTTACCGATATAATGGCTGTGAGTCCTTCCCTGACATCATCGCCCAGTAATTTCTCTCCATCTTTAAGTAAACCGAACTTTTGACCATAATTGTTGAGAACTTTTGTCAATGCGTTCTTAAAACCTGTTTCATGAGTACCACCATCTGTAGTATGGATATTATTAGCGAATGATAAAATCAGCGAATTGTAACTGTCATTGTACTGCATCGCAATTTCGGCTGTGGCATTATCCGTCTTGCCCGAAACATATATTACTTCATCGGAAAGCGGTTCAAGCCCCTTTGTCTTGTGGATATGTTCCACGAACTGGCGTATACCGCCTTCATAATGTAAAAATTCCTGTTTTACGTCCTCGCTGTCCCTTGTGTCGCTGAAAAAGATTTTTACACCGCCGTTGAGAAAAGCCTGTTCTCTGAGGCGATTAAGCAATATATCGTAATCATAATTGACTTCTTCAAATATCTGACTGTCGGCTTTGAACATTACGGAAGTACCCGTTTCCGAAGTATCTCCTGTTATTTTAATGGGTTCGCTGTATTCACCACGCTCGAAACGCTGGAAGTAAATATGTTTGCCGTCCTTTACAGTCAGTTCAAGCCATTCGGAAAGTGCATTTACTACCGAAGCTCCCACGCCGTGAAGTCCTCCCGACACCTTGTAACCGCCGCCGCCGAATTTACCGCCTGCATGAAGCACGGTATAAACAACCGTTGCCGCAGAAATTTTTTCGGTCGGGTGAATACCTGTAGGAATACCACGGCCGTTGTCGGTAACTCTTATAATATTGTCGGGAAGTATTTCCACCTTGATTTCAGTACAGTAGCCCGCAAGCACTTCATCAATTGAATTGTCGACTATCTCATATACAAGGTGATGAAGCCCTCTCGGCCCTGTTGAACCGATATACATACCCGGTCTCTTGCGGACTGCTTCCAGCCCCTCGAGAACCTGAATGTCATCAGCTCCGTAATTCTGATTTTCTATCATATTTAATAAACCTCCAATTTTACGATAGGTTTTTTTAGACCACAATATATAGTTGACATATATATTATAATACAAATTTCTGATTAATGCAAAGGCTTTTTGAGTATGGTGCAAATTCACAAGGAATAATTTTTCATATCATCCTGTTACTTCGGGTTAATCTGGAATTTCCGAATTTCTGGCTCTCTTTTTCAGGGTTTGTGGTGAAACGGCACAAACATAGACTATATTGTTTGTATCTTTATTACTGTTGTGTTTCTTTCTGTTACATTTGCAAACCACAAAACTCTTGGGCATGTTCATAGAAACGTAACATATATTCTTTTCCTTTTCTGAATGTTTGAGGAAATCTTTTGTCAATTGCGAAATTGAAGTATTTTCTATATCAAACACTCCGAGTATATTTCTGTCATTGATTGTAAAATCGCCTCCCAAATAAATCCACATACATTAATCATCCTTTCTATGAATTCAACAGCCCAGAATTTAGGTTTATTCATAATAAATTTACTTTGTGTTAAAGTTATATTTGGCTGTACTGTAAGGCTATGTCAGCAAAATTTCCAATTTTGAAGCTTCCATATAATAACGGTGACGTATTTAAGCCATCTGTCAAAATTCGGGAGCGATTTTTGAGTTTGTAAATTTTTTTATCGTTAATATATTGATGTATTTAGTCTAGCCATACTTTAACGCAGTTTCCGGGAAATTTTTTTACATTTACAGTTTAATACATTTTCAATATATTTACATAAAAAATCGCTTGAATCACGCATTTATGCGGTTTTGTCACAAAACCCGATTTCAGCAATTTGGCGGCATAATCTTTATTATTTTTATTAAACAAAAGATTAATTGTATTCAAGATGTTTCCGTCAGAGGATTTTTAACAAAATATCTTATTATTTTTTACTGGCGTTCACAATTTTCATATCGTATTTAAGCCGTTTGCGGCACTCGAAAAAGCTTGATTTTTACCAGTTTTGTGAACATTCGTAATATGACTTGTAACTGTTCCGAGACTTTAGTTAAAGTTGTGCTAAAAAAAACACTTTAGACATATTTATATTTTTTTATCTTATCTTTAGTAAAGTCAGGTTCACAAAGTTCCACTGTATAATTACATCTATCCCAATATATTACCCTCACTGATTATACCATTCTTAATTTCGTAACATTTGATGCTGTGTGTGTCCGGTATAATTATGTCATTACAGGAAGTTATAAACACCTGCATACCGCTGACCACCTTATGAATAAGACCCCTTCTGTTTTTGTCGAGAGGCCCCATAACATCGTCAAGCAGGATAACCGGAGGTTCTTTGTCTTTCTCCTTCAGCATTACAGCCTGTGCCAGTCTCAGCACAAGTGCGATGCTCTGTTTCTGTCCCTGAGAGCCGAAATCACGAATGTTAAGATTATTTGATTTGATTATAATATCATCTCTTCCAGTTCCGACAAATGTGTACCCCATCTTAATTTCTTCATTTTTTGCGTTCATAATTTTTTGTGAATAAATCTTGATTAGTTCATCAATTCCGAGCGATTCGAGGTCAAAACCCCTGGAAAACACATTCGACCGGTAAATTAACTCTAATTTCTCGGTATTTGCTGTAAGTTCGGAATATAATTTCTGTGAGATTTCTTGTAACTTTTTAATATATCTAAATCTTGCCAAGGAAATTTCTGAGCCCACTTTTGCCAATTGCTCGTCCCACATCCCTGCCAATTCCCTCATTTGGGAATCACTTGGAATTTTTCTTAATATTGCATTCCTCTGAGCGGTTATTGCCGACAGTCTTCTAACCCCTGACATCGCAGAAGGATTCAGCTGACAACGGCAGAGGTCTACGAAGTTTCTCCGCTTCTCAGGTGAACCGTTAATCAGGTTGTCTACATCATCGGGCATGAATGCCACGCACTTGAACGCCTCAAACAGCCTGTTTCCGTCTTTCAGAGGGATTTTATTGAGTGAAATCCGCCTGGGAATTCCCGTGTCGGCAAGCAGTTTTACCGAGATTGACTGAGTACGGAACCGGTTGCTGAATTGCATTTCAATTTCTGCCGAATCCATGCCGAATCCGATACAGTCTTTTTCCTTCGAACCACGCAGATTCCTGCAACCTGTAAGTGTCCAGATGGCTTCAAGCAAGTTCGTTTTGCCTTGTGCGTTATCGCCTGTGATGAGGTTGTACTGCCCGTCAGGTTCGATTGATATGTTTTTTAAGTTTTTATAGCCGTTTATTTTCAGGGATTTTATTATCAATATAATCATCTCCTTCCATCAGAAAGTTACAGGTATCCCGTAAACGCTTCAGAATGCCCCGTATTTGCGTTCCAGTACGCCCCCAAGGGTAGGACACTACCCCCGCCCCTGATTTGCATTTAAGGGGTATCTACGGGCTTAAAAAGGGCATTCCCTGCGTGAAGAAATTTTTTTAATTTTATCTGCTGAGTTTTGCTTTCCGGGGTGGAAATTCTGATATGCGGTTAAATCGCTCAGAATGCCCCGTATTTGCTTTCGGACTGCTCATAAGGGTAGGACACTACCACACCCTTTGATTTGCATTTAAAGGGGGTCTACGGGCTTAAAAAAGGCATTCCCGCTTTCAGAAAAATTTTTCTTAATTCTTATTCGCCTGATACGGTGATTTTGTGGCCATTAAATTCCACTACGTCGCCGTTTCTGATTTTCTTGCCCCTCATGGTGCAGATTTCGCCGTTAACTTTGACTTCTCCCGCCTGAACGGCTTCTTTGGCTTCGCCGCCTGTGAACGTAAGTCCTGCGAATTTCAGCAGTGCGTCAAGTTTGATGAATTCAGTGTGTATGCAGATTCTTTCGGTGTTCATGGCAATCTCCTTAATCCCTGATTTGTACCGGCATAAGCAGGAAAATAAAGTCCTGACCTTCTGACGGCATTATTTTTACCGGTTTTTTCGGTCCGTCCATTTGCAGGAGAACTTTATCGCATTCGGTGGCTCTGAGAGCTTCGTAAAAGAATCTGTTGTTAAGCCCTATTTCAAAGCCTTCGCCTTCTGTTCTGCAGGTTATTTCTTCGCTTATTCTGCCTATGGTTGTGCCGCATTTTATTTCCAGTTTATCCTGAGTGAAGTTGCAACGTACGGGGGCTTTGTTTTTTTCGTTTATCAGCAGAGAACAGCGTTCAAGACAGTCAAGCATTTCTTTTACGCCTATTTCTGCCGATGTGCTGTATTCCTGCGGTATGCTTGCCGTGTAGTTATGGAATTCGCCTTCAAGGAGTCTTGAAAATACGAGATATCCGTTCATGTCAAAGACTATGTGTCTGCCTGTGGTGTAGATATCGCATTGTTTTTCATCATCGTCTTTCAGAAGTCTTGAAACTTCATTGAGAGCTTTTGAAGGGACAACGAATTTATTTGCTTTTGAGATATTTGTTTTTTCGGTTCTTACAGCCATTCTGAAGCCGTCTATTGCTACGAGATTGAAATTTCCGTCTGCTGAAATGTCGAATAATTCTCCTGTGAGTATGGGTTTGTTGTCGTTTATTGCAACTGCGTATATTGTCTGCTGTATCATGCTTTTAAGCGAGCTTTGTTTTATTGTTATTCTGCTTTCGTTGCTGTATTCCGGTAAGTCTGGATATTCGTCTGCCGGTATTGAAGATATTGAATATTCGGTCTGATTGCCTGTAATCTTCACGTTAAGTGCTTCGTCTATTTCGGTTGTTATTTCTCCTGAAGGCATTTTTCTTGCGATTTCCCCGAATAGTCTTGCGTTAATTATCCATTCTCCGCTGTCATCTGACTTTACGGGAATACTTGTTCTTATGCCTAAATCAAGGTCGTATCCTGTGAGTTCAAGGGTATTTGCCGTTAATTTGAGCTTAATTCCTTCAAGTGCTGATATTGCTGATTTTGTTGTGGTTGCTTTTGAAACGTTGCTTATAGCTTCACAGAGTACGCTTTTTTCACAGATAAATGTCATTTGCTTTAATTCTCCTTGTTTTTTTGTTTGAAAGATTCTTTGTCAGGAATTTTTTTTAGTGAGTTGTTTTTAAAGGCTTTTTGTTTTTGTTGTTTGATTTTTTTTGAGTTCAGGATTTTAAATTTTTATGGTTTTTACTGGTAATGTATAATGCATTTTTTTCGCGCGATTTTTTTGTTCCTTTTTTTGTGAGAAAGTAAGGGACGAAAAAATTTTTTTCTCACGCGCGCGCGATAATATAATATATCCTGATATAGTAGTAGTAGTAGGGGGTGTTGAAAGTGTTGAAAACTTTTGCGAGCCCAGTTCCTGACTGCGATTGCGGGATTTTTGCACTGTTGAAAACCTGTTGAAAAATTGTTGAAAATGGTTGATAACTTTTCAACAAAAATGAAAACTGTTGAAACTGTTGAAAGTCAGGTGTTGAAAAGTTGAAAATTTGGGGGAAAACTCGACCTGGAAAAAAAGTTTTTCACAAAAAGTTGAAAACTCGCATTTACAGAATTTTAACCACTTTTCCAATTGCCCCCGCACGCAGGCGGCGACTGATGTTGACATAAAAAGGAATACACAAAATTCCAGCGAAATCGTTGAAAACTTGTTGAAAAACATTTGCTGCCATGGTAAATCGCCTAATAACTGTATGCATATTTATAAATTAGCGTATGCTAATCGCCTAAATTCTTCAATTTTTCTGGGATTAAAAGGGCTGACTTTAAAATTTGTTAATCGGTTCGTCCGGGCTAACCGATTTTTTGCCTACTTTTCAACATTTTCGACTTGGGAACAAAAGTAATAAAAATCATTTAAAAGGCAAGTTCATATTTTATAGATATAACGAAAATGAACCTAAGACCGATTTTTCTTACTTTAATATACTCTAAAACCCTGTATTAGCAATTATGGTGTAATGTGTCATGTATAAACCTTTCGAGTGAACGGTCAAAATCGTGTATATTTATACATTTTGGCATCTTAGTACTGAGAAGTAAATAACACAAATTTCTTTTTCCATCACAATAAATTCCACATTACAATAAATTGACATTGACAGGTAATAAATAGAGCGTATTCCAAAATAAACAGGCGAATATGAACAAAACATGAACTAACAGAAATATCATGAATTACTGGTTCTTGACATTCCTGATTATATCCTCAATGATTTGTCTTAAATTGCCGTCTTTCTGCATTGCCTTGTCAACACTCGTTTTTGCGTATACAATTGTCGAATGGTCACGACCTCCGAATTCCGCTCCTATGGCTGCAAAAGACATTTGTGTAACTTCCCTTACAACGTATATTGCAACTTTTCTTGCAGCTGAAATCTGTGAAGGTCTTCTGTCGGAACGTATATCTTCGGGAGTAACGCCGTAAACATCGGCTACTTCCGATATGATTTTGTCAACAGTTACCGGAACGGGCTGTTCATCGTTCAGGATTTCCCTTATAACGCTCTGAGCCATAGCCATTGACGGAGGGCTTCCCGCAAGGTGTTTGAGTGCCTTGAGTTTCTTTACCGCTCCCTCAAGCTGACGTATATTTGTTCTGAGTCTGTTTGCGATAAATTCCGCAACGTCATCGGGAATGTTCAGATTGAGAAGTTCGGCTTTACGCTTGATAATTGCGATTCTTGTTTCAAAGTCCGGAATCGTAATATCTGCTATAAGTCCCCATTCAAAACGGTTTCTTACACGTTCTTCAAGAGTGCTTATATCTTTGGGCGGTTTGTCGGAAGTGAGAACTATCTGCTTGCCGTCCTTGTAAAGCTCGTTGAAGGTATGGAAAAATTCTTCCTGAGTGCTGTCCTTGCCCGCAATGAACTGAATATCATCGACAAGCAGAATATCGGCATTCCGGTATTTTTCGTGAAAAGTCATTGTATCCTGCTTGGTTTTGATTGCCTCAATCAGTTCGTTTGTGAAGGTTTCACCCGTTACATAGACAATCTTTGTATTCGGACGGGTTCTTGAAATTTCGTTTGCAATGGCTGTGATAAGGTGAGTTTTTCCAAGCCCCGAAGGTCCGTGTATAAACAGCGGATTGTACTTGGTGCCGTTACCTTTCGCAACGGCGGTGCAGGCAGCATATGCAAATTCGTTGGAACGTCCGACAATGAAAGTGTCGAAAGTATAATCATATTCCGCAAATTCAAAGCTTTTTTCAAGCTGTATATGCTTTGCTTCAAACTCCTCAGTAGCAGGTCTTATCGGCTGTTTTGAGTCATCGGGGGTGTCAATCTGTATGTTGACATCGAAACCGAGAGTAGCACGGAAAGCCTCCTGAAGAAGTTGCTGATAATTGCTTATGATAATGCCTTTCTGGAAAGAGGACGGAACGAAGAATTTTGCGGTAGTCCCCTCCAATGCCCGTGGTTCAAGGGCATTAATCCAAAGCTTAAGGGCAACCTCGCCGATATCGCCGACATCAATGCAGTATTTTTTGACACATTCAAAAACTTCTGCAAAGGAATTCATAGGTGAAAAAAACCTCCTGTCCGAGTAAATTTTTAAAAACAGTCCACGGAACGCAGGAAAAAGATTACTTTTTTCGGGTCGTTTCGCTTCCTATTGATAATGTATATATTATAGCATAAAACCACGGATTTTTCAAGGGTTTCGGGGCTTTTTTACGCAAAAAAATATACAGTTTTTCAGGTACGAAATCGTTTAAAAATAGTGAAAAAAGAAGTCCCAAAACTGTACGCCCACGAAGGACACAAACATTTTCCAGTAAAAAAGCACCCACGAAAATTATGAACTTTTTTTGAAAACACTTGACATTCTCTTTCCGTTTCGGCTATACTGTATTATTGCAGGGTAATGTATACTCTGCGGATATTGATTATTTTCTGCCTGCATATTCTGTAACTTTTTTACACATATCAGGCTCACAAATTTGATTTTTTACGAGGAGGGATTACCCGATGAAAAGAACTTACCAGCCTAAGAAGCTTCACAGAAAGAAAGAACACGGCTTTATGAAGAGAATGTCAACAAAGAACGGCAGAAAGGTGCTTTCACGCCGTCGTGCAAAGGGCAGAGCAAGACTTACTCACTGATTTTTTGTCACGTCCCCTGAACTTGTGAGGGGCGTGTGAACTTCTGACAGCGGTCTGACCGCTTTTATATAGATTTTACAGATAGGGGAATTATGTTATACACTGAAATTCTGAATGACAACAAAATTTTCCTTCGGCTTTACAAAAAGGGAAAATGCATCGTTTCAAGAGAAATGGTGATTTACATCAGGAAAAACCGCCTTCCCTATAACCGTCTCGGCATCACTGCGGGTAAGAAAATCGGCAATGCCGTAAAACGTAACAGGGCAAAGAGGGTTATCCGTCAGGCTTACCGTGAAAATGAAATCGCCATGCCTGTCGGTATAGACATCGTGATTGTTGCAAGAGTTCCCGCAACCGTTGAGAAAAGCACTGTTATAAGCAACTGCCTGCTAAGAAAGGCTTTCCCGTCTATACAGGCTTACCTGACCGAAGATAACTGACATGAAAAATATACTCAGAAAGATTTTTCTTATTCCCATACACTTCTACAGAAAATTCATTTCGCCGTTGAAACCGCCTTGTTGCAGGTATTATCCGACTTGCTCAACATATGCGGTGCAGGCGGTTGAACGTTTCGGGATAATCCGTGGGACAATGCTTGCGGCATGGAGAATACTTCGGTGCAACCCATGGAGCAAGGGCGGAATTGACTATGTACCGCAGGAGTTTCCGCTTAAATCCGGGAAAAGAGAAAAAAAGAAATATTGAAAAATACGGAAGTTGAAGAACAGAAGAAATATGGAGGAACTGAACCTTGTTTGGACTTGAAAAACTAATCGGCTATCCGCTCGGCTGGATAATGTATTTTATATACTGCCTTGTGAAAAACTACGGCATTGCCATAGTTATATTCACGGTAATTACAAGGCTTATTGTCTTCCCGGTTTCGTATAATCAGCAGAAAAGCAATGCTCGGATGCAGAAGCTTAACCCTAAGCTTGAGAAACTGAAAAAAAGCTTTATGAATAATCCTCAGAGGCTTCAGGAAGAACAGATGAAACTCTATTCCGAAGAAGGCATAAATCCGATGGCAAGTTGTCTGCCGATGTTTCTTCAGTTCCTGATACTTTTCGGGGTTATCGACGTTGTGTACAGACCGCTCACGCACGTTCTCAGGATACCGAAAGCCACGATTACCGAAGCTAAAAGTCTGCTTTCGGCGTATATGTCGCAGAATGGCATAACGGATAAGTATTTTGCAAGCCGTCCGGAACTTACCATCATGAATTATCTGAAATCCAATCCTGAAATATTCCGGACACTTGACGGATTTTCGGACAAGGTTGATGCTTTCAAGAATTCATTTCTCGGGATAGACCTCGGAGCAGTTCCGACACTTCACCCTGAAGTCTGGAACAATGCAACGATAGGGCTTGTGATGATACCGATTCTTTCGGGTCTGTTCCAGCTTATACTGACGATTTATATGCAGGTTAAGCAGAAGCAGAACAATCCGGATATGCCTTCAATGGGTGCGATGAACATAATGTTCTACATAATGCCGGTATTCTCGGTATGGTTCGCATTCCAAGTACCTGCCGGTGTAGGTTTTTACTGGACAGTATCTTCACTTGTGGCATTCGTGCAGTCGGTGGGTCTGAATATGTACTTCACACCTGAGAGAACCGAAAAAATCCTTGCAAAAGACAAGGAAAGAAACAAGAAAAAGAAAAAAAGCGGTTTCATGAAGATGATGGAAGATGCCCAGAATGCAGCCGCAAACAATACAGCTGCCGTTGTAAGAGATGAGAACACCGAAGGTATGTCAAGAGCTGAACTTCAGAATTACAACAGACAGAAAATTAACGAGGCCAGAAAGCGTATGGCTGAAAAATACGGCGATGAATACGATGAAAGCGATGATAATGACGAATAAATCCGTTCCCTGATAAAATTTTCAGGGAATCAATGGGAGGGATAGACTATGAACGGAATTTTTACCGCAGAAAGCATTGAAAAAGCAAAATCTCTCGCATCTGAAAAATTCGGTGCAGACGAAAAAGATATAAGTTTTGAAATTATGCCACAGACGGAAAACGGCGAATATCAGGTAAAAGCTGAATATATCCCCGAAAAAGTCAGAACGGCTGTTGACTATGTAAGCAATATTCTCGAAAAAATGGGTGTGAGTACAGAATACACCATTACAGAGAATGAAGACGGTGCTTTGATAAGTTTTGATACAGACGGAACAGGCACGATAATCGGCAGAAGGGGCGAAACCCTTGATGCATTTCAGTATCTTGTGTCGATGGTCTGCAACAAAAATGACGATGATTATTACAGGATAACACTTGACAGTTGCGGTTACAGAGAAAAGAGAAAACACACCCTTAAAGAACTTGCGGGAAAAATTTCAAGAACAGTCCTCAGAACCGGAAAACCCGTGGCACTTGAACCGATGAACCCTTACGAAAGACGTATAATTCATGCATCAGTTGCCGAAATCAAAGGCGTAAATTCAAAGTCCACAGGTGAAGAACCTTACAGAAAAGTAATTATTTCACCTGCCGAGAGAAAGCCAAGGCGTGATGAAAAGCGTCAGAAAAAAACTCATCACCCAAGACCGATGAAGTCGCTTGACCTCACAACGAGTTTCGAGAGAGAATATAAAAAACCGAAGCCCGAAGACAACATAAAGGCGGGACTTTACGGAAAAATTGAATTATAATATTCTGATTTGTGCGGTGAAAGCCATATTGAAATCCGGAATAATATGAAAATATAAAGCAAAGTCAGGGGTTGAAGTGTTCAGCCCCTTTTTTGTACAGGAGTGATAAAAAATGTCTACAATAACAGCAATAGCAACCCCAAATGCAACCGGTGGTATTTCAGTAATCAGAATATCGGGGGAAAAGGCTGTGGAAATAGCTGACAGAGTTTTCAGAAGTATCTCCGAAAAGCCCGTTGCACAGATGAAAGCTTATACTTGTGCGTACGGTTATGTTTTCGAGAATGGCGAAGCCGTAGATGATGTTGTGCTGACACTGTTCAAAGCTCCGAGAAGTTACACGGGTGAAGATGTTGTTGAGATTTCCTGCCACGGCGGTATATATATTACCAGAAAAATCCTGAGAATAATTCTTGACAACGGTGCGGAACTTGCAAAAGCAGGTGAATTTACAAAGAGAGCTTTTCTCAACGGCAAACTTTCGCTCACACAGGCGGAAGCGGTGATGGATATAATTTCCGCAACGGGAAACAACGAACTTAAATACGCTTCAAGCCTGCATGACGGGGCGATATTCAGACGCATTAAGGGGATTTGTAACGAAATTGTCCATATATTAGGCGACCTTTCGGCGTGGGCGGATTATCCGGAAGAGGATATTCCGGAAGTCGAACCACAGAACCTTGTGAAATCGGTCGGAAAGATAAAATCGGAACTTGAGGCGACCGCAAAGACTTACGATTATGGGCGGATACTCAGAAGCGGAATAAATACCGCAATTGTCGGGAAACCAAACGTTGGGAAATCAACGCTTATGAACTGCCTCAGCGGTTTCGACAGAAGCATAGTGACCGACATTGCAGGCACTACAAGAGATGTTGTAGAAGAAAGCGTTAAAATAGGCGAACTCACTTTAAGGCTCTCGGACACCGCAGGCATAAGGGAAACCGATGACGCAATAGAAAAAATCGGCGTGGAGATAGCTTATAAACGCCTTGAAGAAGCGGATTTGATAATGGCAGTTTTTGACGGCACTCAGGCACTTTCGGACGATGACAGGAAACTTATAGAAAGCGTTAAAGACAGGAAATCAGTAGCAATTATAAACAAGACTGACGGCGAAAAAAATATTGACCGTGATTATATTTTCGCTAATTTCAAGTATTGCGTGGAACTTTCGGCTAAAAATTCGGAAGGTATTGAAAACCTTGAAAAAGTCCTTAATGAAATGTTTATCAAAAATGATATTGAAGCGGAACAGGGTGTAATTGCGAATGAAAGACAGAAAAGATGTCTTGAAAACAGTCTGAAGTCCGTAAATGAAGCACTTGAAGCCCTTGAAAACGGTGAAAATCTTGATGCGATAACGGTACTGCTTGACGAATCGGCGGACTATCTGCTTGAACTTACAGGCGAAAGGATTACCGAAAGCGTGGTAAATGAAGTGTTTTCAAGATTCTGTGTAGGAAAATAAGTGACTTTTCAACATATCCACTGTGGATATGTTGAAAAGTCGGGATTAGAGGAAAGAAAAAATGAGTTATTACATGGATAGTTATGATGTAGTGGTAATAGGCGGAGGTCATGCGGGCGTTGAAGCTTCTCTCGCCGCCGCAAGGCTCGGTTGCAGGACAGCGATGTTCACAATTTCACTCGACCAGATTTCAAATATGCCTTGCAATCCGTCAATAGGCGGTACGGCAAAAGGTCATCTTGTGAGGGAAATTGACGCTCTCGGCGGAGAAATGGGCAAGGGTGCTGACGAGTGCTTTATACAAAGTCGTATGTTAAATAAGGGCAAAGGTCCTGCCGTTCACAGTCTGAGAGTGCAAGCCGACAGAATGAAATATCACGCTTATATGAAACACATTTGCGAGATGCAGGAAAATCTTGATATAAAGCAGGCGGAAGTTACAGGCATAATAACGGAGAATGGTAAAATTACAGGTATCACAACAAAGCTTGGGGCGGAATATGCCACGAAAGCCGTTGTAATTGCCACGGGAACGTATCTTAAAGGCAAAATCCATGTAGGCGAACAGAGTTACGAAAGCGGGCCGGATTCGGCACTTCCGTCAACGAAGCTTTCTGACAGTCTGAGGGCGAACGGTCTGACAATTAGACGTTTCAAGACCGGTACACCTTGCAGGGTGCATAAGAGAAGCATAAATTTTGACGTGCTTGAAAGACAGGATGGTGACGAAGATATTGTGCCGTTCTCATTCGATACGGACAGAAAAGGACTTCACAATCAGGTTTCCTGCTATATTTCTTACACGAACGCCGAAACTCACAGAGTTATCAGGGAAAATTTACACCGTTCGCCCCTCTATTCCGGAAGAATACACGGTGTAGGGCCGAGATACTGCCCTTCAATTGAAGACAAGGTTGTAAGATTTGCGGACAAGGAACGCCACCAGTTATTTATTGAACCGATGGGACTGGACACGGAAGAATACTATTTACAGGGAATGTCTTCATCACTTCCCGAAGACGTACAGCTTGCGTTCCTCAGGACTATAAAAGGGCTTGAGAACGTGGAAATTCTCCGCCCTGCATATGCGATAGAATATGACTGTTGCGAGCCTACCGAGATGAAACCTACACTTGAGTTCAGACAAGTGGCAGGGCTTTTCGGGGCAGGACAGTTTAACGGAAGTTCAGGATACGAGGAAGCCGCCGCACAGGGACTTGTAGCAGGTATAAACGCTTCAAAGTATGCACAGGGCAAGGAGCAGTTAATACTTGACAGAGCATCTTCATACATAGGAACGCTCATTGACGACCTTGTGACGAAAGGCTGTTCAGACCCTTACAGAATGATGACTTCGAGAAGTGAATACAGGCTTGTACTCAGGCAGGACAACGCAGACCAGAGATTAATACCTGTTGGCTATAAAATCGGGCTTGTTCCGGAAGAAAAATACAATAAACTGCTTGAAAAGGAAAAACTTGTGGAGCAGGAAAAGAAACGTATTACGAAACTGAATATCGCACCGAGTGAAGCACTTAATAAATTCCTCGTGGAACACGATACCGCACCTATGACTACAGGCTGCAAGTTTGCGGAACTGGTGAGAAGACCGCAACTTAATTATAAAATGCTTGCACCGTTCGACCCGACACGTCCGGACTTGCCGGAAGACGTGGCGGAGCAAGCCGAAATTCAGATTGAATATGACGGTTATATACGCAGACAGTTGCAGAAGATTGAGCAGATGAGGAAACTTGAGGAAAAGCAGCTTCCACAGGACATTGATTACAGCGAAATAGGAAGTCTGAGGCTTGAAGCGATAGAGAAGCTTAACAAGTTTAAACCTGTGAATATCGGTCAGGCTTCAAGAATTTCGGGTGTGTCACCTGCCGATGTAGACGTTCTTGTAGTGTGGCTTGAGCAGAGAGGTAAAGCATAATTATGGGGATACTTAACAATTTTGAACATTGTCGCAAGGTTTTTGAAAATGAAGGGCTTGAACTTTCTCAGGAACAGTATGAGAAATTCTGCATCTATGCGGATTTTCTCGTAGAGTACAATAAAATGGTAAATCTTACGGCGATAACCGACAGCGAAGGAATACTTGTGAAGCACTTTCTTGACAGCGTTCTCCTGCTGAAATATGCAGAAATTCCGCAGGGTGCAAGACTTATTGACGTAGGTACGGGAGCGGGTTTTCCGTCCGTACCGCTTGCGATAATGCGTGAAGACCTTGAAATTACGTTGCTGGACAGCCTTAACAAGAGAATAGTTTTTCTGAAGAAACTCACGGAAAAACTCGGCGTAAAGGCTGAATGTATTCACGGCAGGGCGGAAGATACTGCTAAAAATCCGGATTACCGTGAAAAATTTGATGTTGCGGTTGCGAGAGCGGTTGCAAATCTTCCTGTTCTTGCCGAATACTGTATGCCGTTTGTGAAAGCGGGCGGAAAGTTCATAGCTATGAAAGGCACGGGCGAAGACCTTACACTTGCACGGAATGCCATACAGATTCTCGGCGGAGAGCTTTCGCAGGATATTGATTACACAATTCCCGAGGACAACGCAAGAAAAATTGCGGTGATAGCAAAAATAACTTCCACGCCTGCAAAGTACCCCAGAATTTCCGCAAAGATTAAATCAAAGCCCCTTTAAGTAATTTTTGTCGGGAAGTATAAGGGGGGGGGGGGGCGCCCCCACGCCCCGGCCCCCCACAACCCCACAAAAAAAAAAAAAAAAAAAAAAAAAAAAAAAAAAAACTATATCCTTATTTTTTTTTTTGTTTGGGGGGGGGGGGGGGGCGCGCCCCCCCCCCCCCCCCCCCCCCCCCCCCCCCCCCCCTCAATCCTCAAAATTCAGGAAACTTCGAAACAGAGCCGACAATTGCGAATGTGTCCGCCACCAACCTTAAAGCAAGAAACCTTAAAGTATCATCGGCAATTTGGGTGACGGCAAAAGGAATTTCCGTGTCTGCAAAGTATCCCGGAATTTCCGCAAAGGTTAAATCGAAGTCACTTTAAGTAATTTGTGCCGGGAAATAGGGGGGGGGGGGGGGGGGGGGGGGGGGGGGGGGGGGGGGGGGGGGGGGGGGGGGCGCGCGCCCCCCC